>CAVELT010000012.1:0-6676 GCA_963616545.1 Dysosmobacter segnis
GCCTCCTTCTATGACTATCTGGAGGTGCAGCCCCTGTCCAACAACGAC
Organism: Dysosmobacter segnis; assembly: GCA_963616545.1. GTDB lineage: Bacteria > Bacillota > Clostridia > Lachnospirales > Lachnospiraceae > Oribacterium. The sequence goes on from CAVELT010000012.1 coordinate 49, forward strand.
TTCATGCTTGCTTCCGACAGGTATTCGGCTTCCACAAAGCAGGATCTGATCGATTATAACCTGCACATTCTGTCGCTGGCGGATCAGCTGGGGAAGCCCTGCTGTGCCACCTGTGATGCCCATTATGTGGACCCGGAGGACGACATTTACCGGAAGATCATCATGGCGGGTCGAGGCTTTGACGAGGAGGAAAGCGATGCCTGTCTCTACTTCCGTACCACAGAGGAAATGCTGGCGGAATTCGACTACCTGGAGCCCAACCGGGCCCGGGAGCTGGTCATCGACAATCCCAACCGCATTGCCGATATGTGCGACAATATCAAGCCGGTGCGGCCGGACAAGTGCCCGCCGGTCATCGAGCATTCGGATGAGCAGCTCAGAGAGATCTGCTATGAAACCGCCCACCGCATGTACGGACCGGAGCTGCCGAAGATCGTGGAGGACCGACTGGAAACCGAGCTCACCTCCATTATCTCGAACGGATATTCTGTGATGTACATCATTGCCCAGAAGCTGGTGGACAAGTCCAATGAGGACGGCTATCTCGTAGGCTCTCGAGGCTCCGTGGGCTCCTCCTTTGCGGCCACCATGGCCCATATCACGGAGGTGAATCCGCTGTCGCCGCACTATGTCTGTCCGAACTGCTACTGGTATGACTTTGATTCACCGGAGGTGAAGAAGTATTCCGGTATGGCGGGCTGCGACATGCCCCCGAAGAAGTGCCCGAAGTGCGGCGCGGAAACGAATCGCTGGGGCTTTGATATTCCCTTTGAAACCTTCCTGGGCTTCAACGGCGACAAGGAGCCGGATATCGATCTGAACTTCTCCGGCGAATACCAGGCAAAGGCCCATGCCTATACCGGCGTGATCTTCGGCGACGGCTATACCTTCAAGGCCGGCACCATCGGTACGCTGGCGGACAAAACCGCCTTCGGCATGGTGAAGAAATATTATGAGGAACGGGGCATTTCCAAGCGGAATGCAGAGATCGACCGGCTGGTGCAGGGCTGTGTCGGGGTACGGCGCACCACCGGACAGCATCCGGGCGGCATCGTGGTGCTGCCCCACGGCGAGGAGATCAATACCTTTACGCCGGTGCAGCACCCGGCCAACGATATCCATTCGCCGATCATTACGACGCATTTCGACTACCACAAGATCGATCATAACCTGCTGAAGCTGGATATTCTGGGACACGACGATCCCACCATGATCCGAAAGCTGCAGGATCTGACGGGGCTGGACCCGGTCAATGACATTCCGCTGGATTCCAAGGAGGTCATGAGCCTGTTCCAGTCCACGGAGGCCCTGGGCATCCGGCCGGAGGACATTCAGGGCGTGAAGCTGGGCTGCCTCGGCATTCCGGAGTTCGGTACCTCCTTTGCCATGCAGATGGTAGAGGATACCAAGCCTCGGTATTTTTCGGATCTCATCCGTATCTCCGGTCTGTCACACGGAACAGATGTTTATCTGAACAACGCCCAGGATCTGATCCTGCAGGGCGTCACCACGCTGCAGGATGCCATCTGCTGTCGTGACGATATCATGGTCTATCTGATGCATATGGGCATGGATCCGGGAGAATCCTTCTCCATCATGGAGGCCACCCGTAAGCATAAGGGACTGAAGGACTCCTGGTGCGAGGACATGCTGGCCCACGATGTGCCCCAGTGGTACATCGATGCCTGCAAGAAGATCAAGTACATGTTCCCGAAGGCCCATGCGGCGGCCTATGTCATGATGGCCTGGCGTGTGGCCTACTGCAAGGTATTCTATCCCCGGGAGTACTATACTGCTTATTATTCCATCCGTGCGGACGGCTTTGATTATGACAAAATGTGCTTCGGTCTGGATAAGCTCCGCTACTATATCAAGGAGTACCAGAGCATTCCGAAGCCCACGAACACCGAGCAGGTCTGCCTCCGGGATATGAAGATCTGCGAGGAAATGTATGCCCGCGGCATCGAATTTGCGCCCATCGACATTTACACGGCGAAGGCGAAGGATTTCCAGATCACAGAGGACGGAAAGATCATGCCCAGCTTCAGCTGTATGGCGGGTCTCGGCGAGGCTGTGGCCCAGGGCATTGAGGACGGTGCAAAGGGCGGCGCCTTCCTTTCCAAGGATGACTTCATCAACCGGACCCACTGCCCCAAGGGCTTCGTGGACAAGTTCGCTGAGCTGGGACTGCTGGGCGATATTCCGGATTCCAATCAGATCAGTCTGTTTGACCTGATCTGACCCTTGCTTTTCGCGCGTTGATGCGCTAAAGTACAGGGAGTGCAGCAATGCATAAGACATGCAAAAGTGCATGAGGAGGAGAATAGAATGAAAACAATTGCATTTATCGGCTTCGGCCTGATCGGCGGCTCCATTGCCAAGGGCCTAAAAAAGAAGGATCCGGAGCTTCGCATCATGGCCTATGCCAGAAATGTATCGAATCTGGAGGTGGCACAGGAGGACGGGCTCGTCAACATTGTCCTGGACAGTCCGTACTCGGAAAAGCTCAGTGAGGCGGATATGATCTTCCTCTGTGCTCCGGTGGAAAATAACATTGCCTATATGCCGGAAATCGCAAAGCTTATGAAGGCGGGCGCGATTCTGACGGATGTGGGCTCTACCAAGACCGCGGTCTGTGAAAAGGCAAAGGAGCTGGGGCTGGAGAGCTGCTTTGTAGGCGGTCATCCCATGGCCGGCTCCGAGCAGACCGGCTACAAGGCGGCAACAGATTACCTCTTCTCCAATGCTTATTATATCATCACACCGATTTCGGAGGCGCATCCGGAGCTGACCGCAGCACTTCAGGAGGTAGCGGAGTCGCTGCAGGCCATTCCCATTGTCGTGGATGCGAAAACCCATGACGGGGCAGTGGCAGCCGTATCACATCTTCCGCATATCGTGGCCAGCTCCCTGGTGAATCTGGTGAAGGCCTCAGATGATCAGACGCAGCTGATGAAGACCATTGCCGCCGGCGGCTTCCGGGACATTACGAGGATCGCCTCCTCCAGCCCGGAGATGTGGGAGCAGATCTGCGACACCAATGCGGGTCCGCTGACCGAGATCCTGGATCGCTACATTGCCGAGCTGCAGGACATTTCCAATTCTCTGAAGAAGCCGGAGAGCGACCAGCGGATTCTGCATATGTTCGAGAGCTCCCGGGAGTACCGGAATTCCATCAATGCGAAGAACAAGGGCGCGTTGACGCCGGATTACAGCTTCTCCGTGGATGTGGCGGATGAGGTAGGTGCGATCTCCACAATTTCCGTGATTCTGGCCTCCAAGGGCATTTCCATCAAGAACATCGGCATCAACAATGCCCGGGACCACGGTGAGGGTGCACTGCGCATTTCCTTCTATCAGGAGGAAGCCGAGGAGCAGGCCATCGCCGTGCTGAAGCGGTATCAGTATGATGTGAGGATGTAATTATCACACGGGCTCCGCGCAAGCTTCGCTTGCGGGGTGCCCGTGTGATGTTTATTTGATATTTAGCGCCGGGCTCCGCGGGCGCCCGTGTGATTTGCTGAAAGAAATTTTTCCTTTTTTTGGAAAAACTGTTGGAATCTCCAAATAAAACTTGTATTGTTCTCCTCTTTTTAGTACAATAGAGCCAATTCAGTGGTCGGCTTTTTTGAAAAAATCATGGAAAAAGCACAAAAACGGCCCAAAACAACAGGAGGACAGACATATGAAGGTTTACAGCACCGGAGACATACGCAATGTGGTACTTTTGGGACACGGCGGCGCAGGAAAGACAACCGTAGCCGAAGCACTGGCATATGCAACCGGCACGACAACGCGCATGGGCTCCGTAACCGAGGGTAACACCATTTCCGACTATGACAAGGAAGAGCAGAAGAGAAAGTTTTCCATTTCCACTTCTGTGATCCCGCTGGAGTACAAGGGTGAGAACGGTGAGCTGAAGATCAATATTCTGGACACACCTGGTTATTTTGACTTTGTGGGTGAGGCAGAGGAAGCGGTATCTGCCGCAGATTCCGCCATCATCGTGGTGAACTGCAAGGCGGGCATCGAGCCGGGCACCGTAAAGGCCTGGGAGCTCTGCGAGCAGCATCGTCTGCCCCGCATGTTCTTCGTGACCAATATGGATGATGATCATGCATCCTACAGACAGCTGGTGCTGGATCTGGAGAAGCGCTTCGGCCGCTCCGTGGCTCCCTTCCAGCTGCCGATTCGTGAGAACGAGAAGTTCGTGGGCTTCGTCAATGTGGTGAAGATGGCCGGCCGCCGCTTCACAAAGATGAACGAGTATGAGCCCTGCGAGATTCCGGATTATGTACAGAAGAATCTCGGCATTGCCAGAAACGCACTGCTGGAGGCTGTAGCCGAGACCAGTGACGAATATATGGAGAAGTTCTTCTCCGGTGAGGATTTCACCGTGGAGGAGATTCAGGGTGCACTTCGTGCCAATGTGAAGACCTGCAGCATGGTGCCGGTGCTCATGGGCTCCGGTGTGAACGTACAGGGCTTCAACGTGCTCCTGCAGGTCATCGACAAGTACCTGCCGGCGCCGAATGAATTCGAAACAGTGGGTGTAGATGCTTCCTCCGGTGAGCGCTTCACGGCGAAGTTCAATTCTGACGCCAGCCTGACCGCAAAGGTATGGAAGACCATTGCAGATCCCTTCATGGGCAAGTATTCTCTGGTGAAGGTATGTACCGGTACCCTGAAGCCCAACAGTGAGATCTACAACGTCAATAAGGAGACTGTGGAGAAGGTCGGCAAGATCTATGTTCTGCGGGGCGGCAGCTCTGTGGAGGTGCCGGAGCTTCGTTCCGGTGACATCGGCGCCATGGCGAAGCTCTCTGTGACAGAGACCGGCGACACCATTGCACTGAGAAATGCTCCCGTGCTCTATCACGGCCCGCAGCTTTCCACACCGTATACCTATATGGCATATCGTGCAGAGAACAAAGCCGATGAGGATAAGCTGTCCACCGCACTCCAGAGAATGATGGAGGAGGACAAGACCCTGAAGCTGGTGTCTGATCCGGAGAACCGTCAGGCGCTCATTTACGGTATCGGCGATCAGCAGCTTGAGGTGGTGCAGTCCATGATCAAGGAGCGCTACAATGTGAGCCTTGTTCTGGAGAAGCCTCGCTTCGCTTATCGTGAGACCATCAAGAAGACTGTCAAGGTGCAGGGACGCCACAAGAAGCAGTCCGGCGGACACGGACAGTACGGCGATGTCATCATGGAGTTCTCCCCCAGCGGCGATCTGGAGACCCCTTATGTATTTGAGGAGAAGGTATTCGGCGGCTCCGTTCCCAAGAATTACTTCCCGGCAGTCGAGAAGGGCATTCAGGAATGCTGCAAGAAGGGCCCCCTGGCCGGTTATCCGGTGGTGGGACTGAAGGCAGTGCTTCTGGACGGCTCCTATCATCCGGTGGATTCCTCCGAGCAGGCCTTCAAAATGGCAGCGAGCCTCGCCTTCAAGGACGGCTTCATGAAGGCACAGCCGGTGCTGCTGGAGCCTATCGCTTCCCTGAAGGTTACCGTTCCGGATCAGAATACCGGCGACATCATGGGCGATCTGACCAAGCGCCGCGGCAGAGTGCTCGGTATGACGGCACTCCACAACGGAAAGCAGCTGATTGAGGCAGAGCTTCCCATGAGCAGTCTCTACGGATACAACACGGATCTTCGCTCCATCACCGGCGGCGCCGGCGTATACGAGTACAGCTTCGTGCGTTATGAGCAGGCACCCGGCGACATTCAGAACAAGATCGTTGCCGAGAATGCAGCAGCAGAAAAAGAATAAAAATGATTTTTGCCCCATGGGATTTACGTCAGCCCGGCTGGCGGGAAGCCCATGGGGCTTTTTATACTCTACTTGACTTCAATCTATCTTTTACACTATTATAGACTGTCAGTGTATACGCGAGTGGTCTGCCGATGGGGCAGAAGAACGGAGTTTACAGCATGATCAGAATTGCAATTGATGCCATGGGCGGGGATCTGGCGCCGGATGCGGTATTGTCCGGCACGGTCAATTCTCTGGACCGGGTAAAGAATACAAAGATTTTTCTCTTCGGACCGGAGGCGCTCCTTCGGGACAAGCTGAAGCAGTACAAGTACGACGAGAGCCGCATCGAAATTGTGGATGCGCCGGATGTCATTTCACTGCACGAGTCACCGGTGCTGGCAGTGCGCCGTAAGAAGGACTCCAGTATCGTGAAGGGCATGCATTTTGTGAAGGAGGGTAATGCGGATGCCTTCATCTCTGCCGGCTCGAGCGGGGCGATCCTGGCCGGCGGACAGCTGATCGTGGGACGGATCCGCGGCATTCAGCGGCCGCCTCTGGGGGCACTGATCCCCACCCGGAAGGGCGTTTGCCTCCTTGTAGACTGCGGTGCCAATGTGGATGCGAAGCCGGAGTGGCTCAAGCAGTTTGCGGAGATGGGCTCCATTTACATTCGGGACATGCTGGGCGTGGAGAATCCGACCGTGGGTCTCGTGAACATCGGCGCCGAGGAGGAAAAGGGCAACGGCCTTGTGAAGGAGGCGATGCCGCTTCTGAAGGCGGACAGTGCGCTGAACTTCATCGGCTCTGTAGAGGCCCGGGACATTGTGGACGGCAATTGCGATGTGGTTGTGGCGGATGCCTTTG
>CAVELT010000013.1:0-18036 GCA_963616545.1 Dysosmobacter segnis
AAAAATCGCTATCTTAGAAGTGAAAAAGAATGGATCGAATCGGTGCTGCAGGTGGCACTGGCAGCCAACAGAGATGCATTCGACAAAATGCGAAGGGAGGCACCAAGCATGTATGATGCATTAAGAGATTTTATGGCAGCGGATTTTCAGAAGGCGGAAGCACGGGGAGTTGAACAGGGCGTCGGCATCGGTGAGCTCCGAGCCAAGCGTGCAACAGCAGAAAAGTTGTTCAAAATCGGCATGCCAAGAGAAAAAATTGCGGGGATTGTTGATGTGTCCTTACGACAGGTCGAGGAGTGGCTGTCCGATTCTCTGGTGACGGCGTAAATTGAATTCGGTGATTGATGTAGGAGAGCCCGAGCGGCTCTCCTTTTTGCGTTGCGTAGCACGATTGTTGCACGAAGAAATGCGTAGGATGAAGGGTCTGGCCGGGAGGCACAGGAAGCCGTTGGAGGAGGATGGGAACAGTTTCCAGAGGCTACGCTTAGGGCGCTCCACAGGGACTACAGGTCCCGGAGGCGAAGAACGGAGCCTTTTTCATCAGGAAAAAGGCGTACGTATCGAGCCTCTGCTGAGCGCCTTTAGCGTGAGCCGCGCTGCGTCGCATGGGCGTCCTACTAAGCCCATGCGACATAAGCTGTCCAGCCGACGACCGGTCTTCCGGCGCCATCGGCCAGGCCCTGCTCAGCTGTGGCTTAGTCCATATTTTCCCATCGCTGAAATTTTTTCAAATTTCCTGTTGACAGTTAGAACGCACCGTAGTATTATATCACCTGTCGCTGATGAGCAGCGACGAAAACAAACGAAAATCGATGCGTGGCTCAGCTTGGTAGAGCGCTGCGTTCGGGACGCAGAGGCCGCTGGTTCGAATCCAGTCGCATCGAGTTGAGCGCCCTTAGCTCAGTTGGTAGAGCAGTAGACTCTTAATCTATTTGTCCAGGGTTCGAGTCCCTGAGGGCGCATAAAAGCGGATTCCGTAAGGAATCCGCTTTTTTTGCGCCGCATAAGCCCGGCGCCTTTTTTTATTCCCTGCGCCGAACAGATATGCTATACTATGATACAAGGGTCAAAATGTCCTGACATCCGATGCAAGCTTGCATCATACTATGAAAATAAGTGCGTTTTTCGAGAAAGGAGGCCGGTATGAGCATCAGAGAGGAGCTGGAGGCGCTGGAGCGGGCAACATTATCCCCCTATGCAGCGCTGTCTGCGGATTCCGCGGGACGGGATCGCCCCGAGCCCCAGGATGACATCCGGCCGGTCTACGAGCGGGACCGGGACCGCATCATTCACTGCAAGGCCTTCCGCCGCCTGAAGCACAAGACCCAGGTCTTCATCGCGCCGGAGGGCGACCACTACAGGACCCGCCTGACCCATACCCTGGAGGTCAGCCAGATCGCGCGTACCTTCGCGAAGGCCCTGCGCCTGAATGAAGATCTGACGGAGGCCATTGCCCTGGGCCACGATCTCGGTCACACACCCTTCGGTCATGCCGGGGAGCGAGTGCTGAACGAGCTCTGCCTGGACGGCTTTTCCCATGTGGAGCAGAGCGTCCGGGTGGTGGAGGTGCTGGAGAAGAACGGTCAGGGCCTGAACCTGACGAAGGAGGTCCGGGACGGCATCCGGAACCACAAGACCAGCGGCCATCCCCGTACCCTGGAGGGCCAGGCGGTGCGCTTCGCGGACAAGATCGCCTACATCAACCACGACATTGACGATGCCATCCGGGCGGGTCTCTTCCGGGAGGAGCAGCTGCCGGAGGAATATACCGCGGTGCTGGGCCACAGCGTGAAGGACCGCCTGAACACCATGATCCGCGGCGTGATCTTCGCATCCCTGGGGCAGCCTGCATTATCCATGAATCCCGAGGTGCTGCAGGCCATGACGGGGCTCCGCCAGTGGATGTTCGATAATGTATACACGGGCGGCGAGGCGAAGCGGGAGGAATGGAAGGTGCACGACATGATCCGCCTGCTGTTTCAGTTTTACATGGATCACCCGGACCGGATGACCGAGGAGTATATGCTAATGCTTTCGGCGGGACTTGACCGGGTAAGGCGTGAGCAGCCGGGCGACGCCAGAGCCGAGGCGGCGGCGCGGCAGCGGGTGGTCTGCGACTACATTGCCGGCATGACGGACGATTACTGTACGGCGAAGTTCTGCGAGTACTATGTGCCGCGGGGCTGGCAGAAGGCATAAACGGAGGAGAGGGACTTGTATTATTCAGACGAGATCGTGGATGAAGTGCGCTCCCGCGTCAATATCGTGGATGTCATCGGCAATTATGTGGCGCTGAAGAAGAAGGGCGCGAACTACTTCGGGCTCTGCCCCTTTCATGGGGAGAAGACGGCCTCCTTTTCCGTGGCGCCGGGCAAGCAGATTTTCTACTGCTTCGGCTGCGGCAAGGGCGGCGATGCCATTCGCTTTCTGATGGATTACGAGAACATCACCTTTCAGGAGGCCCTGAAGCGGCTGGCGGATCAGGTGGGCTATACCCTGCCGGAAAGCGGTCCGGAGGGAGCCGGACAGCGGCAGGACAGGGACATCCGAGGACAGCTGCTGGAGATCAACAAGGCGGCAGCGCTGTATTTTTATGCGGCGCTGAAGACGAAGGCGGGAGAGCTTGGCCTACGCTATCTTCGCGGGCGGGCGCTGCGGGATGATACCATTACCCATTGGGGTCTCGGCTATGCGGATCAGACCCGGGACGGCCTCTACCAGTACCTCCGGCAGAAGGGATTTTCTGATGCGCTGCTGAGGGAAAGCGGTCTCTTCAGCTTCTCGGAGCGGGGCGTCTATGACAAGTTTTTTAACCGTGTCATGTTCCCCATCATGGACTACAACAACCGGGTCATCGGCTTCGGCGGCCGGGTCATGGGCGACGGAGAGCCCAAGTATCTGAATTCGCCGGAAACGAAGCTCTTCGATAAATCCCGGAACCTCTTCGGGCTGAACTTTGCCCGGAAGGCCCGGAAGCCCTATCTGATCCTCTGCGAGGGCTACATGGATGTGATCTCCATGCACCAGGCCGGCTTTTCGTGTGCGGTGGCGTCTCTCGGCACCTCCCTCACGGAAAACCAGGCCCGCCTTCTGAAGCGCTATGTCAACGAGGTGCTGCTGACCTATGACTCGGACAATGCGGGGGTGAAGGCAGCCCGGCGGGCCATCCCGATTCTCAGGGCCGCCGGCATTGAATCGAAGGTCATCAATGTGAAGCCCCATAAGGACCCGGATGAATTCATCAAGGCGGAGGGCGCGGAAAAATTCCAGGAGCGCATCGATCAGGCCCGAAATTCATTTCTCTGGGAGGCGGAGGCCGTTAAGCGCGGCTACGATCTGCAGGATCCGGCGGGGCAGACGGCTTATGTCAATGAAGTAGCGTCCATGCTCTGCCGCTTCCGGGAGCCGCTGGAGCAGGAAAACTACATGAAGGCGGTGGCCCGGGAGCAGATGATCGATTATGACGGGCTGCGCCGTCTGGTGCTGCAGAAGATGGCCGGACAGAATTCGCCCTTCCAGAAAAAACTGTATACACAGACAGAATATTTTGACCGGCCGGAGCGGGGAAGGAAGAAGGCGCCGGAGACCGCGGTGCAGAAGTCAGAGCGGCAATTGATCACCTGGCTGTCCGAGAAGCCGGAGATCATAGAGCTCGTGAAGCGCTACATCCGGGAGGAGGACATTTCGGACGAAACCTGCCGGAGGGTGCTGGGGATGGTCTATGCGCAGCAGCCGGTGAACCAGATCCTGGATAGCTTCCGGGAGGATGAGGAGGCCTATCAGCGGGTGGTGGCCATGTTCAACGGAAACCTGCTGCCGGAAAACACAGACGAATCTGAATTTAAGCGCGGGCTTGAAGACATTATCCGGAATATCCGTCTGCATGCCCTGAACGCGCAGATCGAGGCGGAGACCGACGGGCAGAAGCTGACGGCGCTCTTTAAGGAGCAGTCGGAGCTCGAGAATTTAAGACTGTAGTAACTGTTCAGCGCCGCATCGCTGTATCGCTTTGCGACAGCCCGGCCGGCAGGACCCGCATGACCGAAGGAGAAGGAACATATTTATGATCAGATTACCGAAAAGACTGGAGCGGATCGTGGACATGGTGCCGCCGTGCCGAACGGCCGCGGACATCGGCTGCGACCACGCCTACGTATCCATTGCCCTGCGGGAGCGGGGAAAGGCGGAACGCGTGTTGGCCTGTGATGTGCGGCCGGGCCCCCTGCAGCAGGCGAGGGCCAACATTGCCCGGGCGGGACTTGCCGACAGCATCGAGACCCGGCTGGGGGACGGCCTGCAGCCGGTGCATACCGGCGAGGCAGAGACAGTGATTCTGGCCGGTATGGGCGGCGAGCTGATTCTCCGGATTCTGGAGGGGCGGGAAAATGACTTTTCCCGCTTCATTCTTTCTCCCCAGTCGGACATTGCCCGCGTGCGGGAGCAGCTGCTGCAGAAGGGACTGCAATTGACCGATGAGGTGATGCTGCAGGACGAGGGAAAGTTCTATGTGATCCTGTCTCTCTGTCAGGGCGGCAGCGGGCCTTTCGGGCTTTCCGGGGCACTGGCGGCGCTGGAGGACAGCGGTGTCGCTTCTCTGCCGGAGGAGGTGCTGTATACCTACGGCTGGCTGCTGCTTTCCCGGCGGGATCCGGTGCTCCGGGATTTTCTGGCGCGGGAAAAGCAGCGCTACGAGGGCATTCTTGAAAAGACGGAAAAGGAAGAGGTGCGGCGCGCCTATGCGCATTGCTGCCGCGCCATGGAGGTATATGCATGATTCTGAAAGAGATCATTCGGCAGCTGGAGGCTCTGGCGCCCCGAGAGGCTGCCTGTGACTGGGACAATCCGGGGCTTCTCGTGGGACGAAGCGACCGGGAGATCACGAAGGTATATGTGGCATTGGATGCCACGGAGCAGGTCGTCGACGCGGCCATTGAAGCCGGTGCGGAGCTCATTCTGACCCATCATCCGATCCTTTTTCGTGCCGTGAAGCAGGTGAATGATGAAACACCCCTCGGCAGGAAGCTGCTGACCCTGATCCGGCACGACATCGCGGTGTATTCTATGCATACCAATTTTGACAGCTGTCCCGGCGGTATGGGCGATCTTGTTTGCCGGCAGCTGGGGCTTCGGAACCTCGGCCCCATGGAGCCCGTCACGTATCAGGAGGATAATGTCTTCGTCACGGAGAACCGGGCTGCGGGCCGGGAGGAAAATTGCCGCTACGGTATCGGCTTTGTGGCGGAGCTTCCGGAGGCGATGTCCGCCCGGGAGCTGGCGGCCTGTGTGAAGCAGCACTTCGGCCTTCCCTTTGTCAATTTCTATGATGCGGGCAGACCGATCCGTCGGCTGGCCTGCTGCCCCGGCTCCGGCAGAGGCGAGATGGAAAACGTCCTTCGCTGCGGCGTGGATGCGTTCCTGACGGGCGACATGGGACATCACGACGGCCTGGATTATACGGAGGCAGGCATCAGCTTGCTGGATGCAGGACACTACGGGCTCGAGCATGTTTTTGTGCCGGCGGCAGCCGCCTACATGCGAAAGCATTTCCCTGATATACAGGTGTTGGAGGCAGAGATCCGCTTCCCGGAGGAAGCGGTGTAAGGATAAGGACAGGAGGTAAAGCGTGAAGATCAGTGCAGAGGGGAAGACCCTGGAATTTCCGGCAGGCGCCCGCTTTCAGGATGCGGCGGAGGCCTTTCAGCAGGACTATGACTGCGATATTCTTCTGGCGCAGTCCGGTTCCCGGCTCTATGAGCTTCGGCATCGGATCCCGCAGGAGGATATGGAGGTGCATTTTGTGACGCTGCGGGACGAGATCGGGCGCATGGTATATCAGAGAACGGCGATCTTTATGATGCTGAAGGGCTTCCATGATGTGCTGGGAAGGCCGGACGGCATTCATGTGGTGGTGGATTATACCCTGGGCGGCGGCTTCTACTGCTGGATGGAGGGGGAGCAGCAGCCCACGCCGGCGCTTCTTGAGAAGGTGAAGGCGAAAATGCAGGAGTACACCGCGGCCTGCCTTCCCATTGAGAAGGAGTCGGTGCCGACGGAGGATGCTGTGCGCTTCTTCCGGCAGTGCAAGATGTACGAAAAGGAGCATCTTTTTCATTACCGCATGACCTCCCGGGTGAATCTCTATGCGCTGGGCGAGTTCAAGGACTATTTTTACGGCTATATGGCCGACAATACGGGCGCGATCCGGCTCTATGACCTGCTGCCCTACGGCGACGGCTTCATTCTGCTCCTGCCCACCGGCAAGGACCCGAATCGCCTGCCGGCGTTCAAGCCCATGGACAAGCTCTATGAGGTGCAGCGCAGCTCCTCCATGTGGGCCCGCAGCATCGGCTGCTCCTGCATCGCGGCGCTGAATGACCAGATCGTGGCGGGAAAAACCGATGAGCTGATTCTGATGCAGGAGGCGATTTTCGAGAAGACCGTCGGCAATATCGCCCAGCGGGTGGCCGACGAGAAGAAAAAGCTTATTATGATCGCGGGGCCTTCCTCCTCCGGGAAAACTACCTTCAGCAAGCGTCTGAGCATTCAGCTGCAGGCGCTGGGACTGCATCCTCATGCCATTTCCGTGGACAATTATTTCCGGAACCGGAGCGAAACACCCCGGAATGAAAAGGGCGAATATGACTTCGAATCCATCGATTGCGTGGATCTTCCGCAGTTCAATACGGACATGCTGCGTCTTTTAGCGGGAGAGGAGGTGGAGCTGCCGCGCTACAACTTCCTGACCGGTACCCGGGAATACAAGGGAGACAGGCTGCGGCTTGCGGAGGATGACATTCTGGTAATCGAGGGCATCCACTGTCTCAATGACAAAATGAGCTATGCGCTGCCGGACAGCGCCAAATTCCGGATCTATATCTCGGCCCTGACCCAGCTCAATGTGGATGAGCACAACCGCATTCCGAGCTCCGATGCCCGGCTCCTCCGACGCATGACGAGAGACAACCGCACCCGCGGAAACAGCGCAGAAAGCACGATACTCATGTGGAAAAACGTCCGGAAGGGTGAGGAGGAAAATATCTTCCCCTACCAGGAACGGGCGGACGTGATGGTGAATTCCGCCATGATCTACGAGCTGCCGGTGCTGAAGATCTATGCGGAGCCGCTGCTCTTTCAGATCCGGGAGGATTCCCCGGCCTACCAGGAGGCGAAGCGGCTGCTCAAGTTCCTGGACTATGTGCTGCCGGTCAGCCCGGAGCGGATCCCCCAGAACTCCATCGTCCGGGAATTCATCGGCGGCAGCTGCCTGGATGTGGGATAAAAGACGGCCGACGAATAAACATGGCGTCTTTTATGTCTTGAAACTTAGGGACGTCCAAAAGACGAACTAAAAAAATTTTGCTTGACATCCTCTTTCGTTATACCTTATAATGCGGCCCATAAGCATAAGACATGAAACGGAAGAGCAAAGGCGCTCAGGGCAGATGCTCTGAGCGCCTTTTTGCACATATTTTCAGCGACACGCTAAAGTGACGCAGTGATGCTGCGTTAAACTGCTGCGCTGTTAAATGGGACACAGAAAATATGTCTTGAATCACGGAAAGGCTGGTGCGTGCCATGGCAGATATGGTAAAAGTCGAACATTTGAAGAAGAACTTCGGAGATCTTGAGGTGCTGAAGGACATCAACCTGACGGTACGGGAGGGCGAAAAGCTGGTCATCATCGGCCCCTCCGGCTCCGGCAAGTCCACATTCATCCGCTGCATCAATCATCTGGAGGAGCCCACCAGCGGCAGCATTTCCATCAAGGGAACGCCGGTGACGAAGAAGAATCACCTGGAAATGGCGAAGAAGTATTCCTCGATGGTTTTCCAGCAGTTCAACCTCTATCCGCACCTGACGGTGCTGGAGAATCTGACCCTGGCGCCGACGAAGCTGCAGCATGTGCCGAAGGCGCAGGCAAAGGAAACAGCCCTGAAGTGTCTGGACAGGGTAGGCCTCAGGGCGAAGGCCGGAAACTATCCCACACAGCTGTCCGGCGGACAGCAGCAGCGTGTGGCCATTGCCCGGGCCCTGTGCACCAATCAGCCCCTGATCCTCTTTGACGAGCCCACCTCGGCGCTGGATCCGGAGATGGTGCAGGAGGTATTGAATGTCATGGTGGAGCTGGCCAAGGAAAATATCACCATGATCTGTGTGACCCATGAGATGGGCTTCGCCCGTCAGGTCGCAGACCGGGTCATCTTCATGGACGGCGGTTATGTGGTGGAGGAAGGCACACCGGAGCACTTCTTCACGGCGCCGGAGCATGAGAGAACCAAGGCATTCCTGAGCAAGATTCTGCATTAAAAGAAGCGCACAATCGGTAGCTATCGGCAGTCAATGACACACATTGACCGTCACGATTTACTTATAGGAGGAGAAGATTATGAAAAAGAACACAATGAAGCTTTCCGCAGCGGCAGCACTGATGATGGCAGCGGCGGCAGCCCTGAGCGGCTGCGGTTCCTCATCCACCGCATCGACCACAGCGGCAGCCACGGCAGCAGCGGCAGAAACCACAGCGGCAGCTGAGGCAGCGGGAGACAGCACAGCGGCTTCCGGCGACACGGCAGCGGATGTACAGAAGATCATCGACAGAGGCGTGCTGAAGGTAGGCTGCAAGTCCGATGTACCGAACTTCTCTCTGCAGAACACCGCAACCGGTGAGTACGAGGGCTTTGAGGATGATCTGGCCTACAACATTGCCGGCGAGATCTTCGGCTGCACCGCAGATGAGGCCAAGGACAAGAAGCTCGTGGAGTTCCAGGGCGTGACCGCAAAGACCAGAGGACCGCTGCTGGAGAACGGCGAGATCGATCTGGTCATTGCAACATTCACCATTACCGATGAGCGGAAGGAGACCTACAACTTCTCCACACCGTACTACACCGACGCGGTGGGCCTGCTGGTGAACAACGATTCCGGCATCGAGTCCATCGAGGATCTGGACGGCAAGATCATCGGCGTGGCACAGTCCTCCACCACAAAGGACGGCTTCAAGGCCTACGTAGAGGAAAAGGGACTGGATGTGAATCCGGAGTTCCAGGAGTTTGACGGCTATCCGGCACTGGCACAGGCCCTTGCCACCAAGCAGATCGACTGCTTCTCTGTAGACCGTGCGATCCTGTCCGGTTATGTAAATGATTCCAACCACATTCTGCCGGATCGTTTCAGCGAGCAGGAGTACGGCGTGGCTTCCGCAAAGGAGAACACAGGTCTTGCATCTCTCGTGGATGAGAAGGTCAATGCGATGCTCGCCGACGGTTCCATGAAGACCCTGCAGGACGAGTGGGGATTACAGTAATCTCCCGATCAGGTTGCCAAAGGAATAGCAGGAAAATGCAGGGGGCGCCGCACAAGCTGCTGCGGCGTCCCTTTCCTGTATCAGTTGAGTAAAGGATAAGACATATGATCAAGGGTCTTTTGGATGGGAAGCGCTGGCTGGCGCTGTGGAAGGCATTTCCAGACTACTATGTGCCCGGCTTTTTCATGACGCTGAAGATTGCCATTGTGGGACTGCTGGTGTCGCTGGTGCTGGGCGTGATCTTCGGTATGTTTTCGACCATGCGCTTCAAGCCGGCAAAGCTGATCTCGCGTATCTATGTAGAGTTTCTGCAGAACACACCGCTGGCACTGCAGGTATTGTTCTACTATTCTGTGCTGCCGATGCTGTTCTCGAATTCCGGCTTCCGCATTCCGAAGTTTGCCCTTGGTGTCATCGGCGTGGGTGTGTATCACGGCGCCTATATCGCAGAGGTCATCCGTACCGGTATTGAGGCGGTGCCGAAGGGACAGTCCGAGGCGGCGGCTTCGCAGGGCTTCTCCTATCTGGAGACCATGTACTACATTGTCCTGCCCCAAACCATACGCATCATCATGCCGCCTCTGGCCAATCAGGCCCTGAACCTGGTGAAGAATACATCGATTCTCGCTATGGTGGCCGGCATGGACCTCATGTACTACACCGATTCCTGGGGTGCAGACCGCGGCTACTTCGCACAGGCTTATTTCACCAGTGCTTTGCTGTATTTCATTATCTGTTTCCCGCTGGCCAGACTGGGACGCTATCTGGAGATCCGTTCCATGCGGCTGCCGAAGCCTAAGAAGATTACGATCGGGGAGGAAGTCTAATGCTTACATTATTTCAGCAGATTTTCACCTTCGCCAACTTTACCTTCATGATGAAGGGACTGGGCATGACCATAGCCATTGCGGTTCTGGCAACCGTCATCAGCATGTTCTTCGGCACCATTCTGGCGCTGGTGCGTACCTATGCCGACGGCCCCTTTAAATGGGCTTCCGCACTGGTGGGCGCCTATACCGAGTTTTTCCGCTGCACCCCGAACCTGCTGTGGATTCTCTGGATCTACTTTACCATCAAGGGAAATAAGATTGCGGTTTCGGTATTTGCCATTTCCCTCTTCACCTCAGCGGTGATGGCAGAGATCTTCCGCGGCGGTCTCAACTCCATCCCCAAGGGACAGTTTGAGGCGGCTCAGTCCCAGGGCTTCGGCTTCCTGCAGACCCTCTGGTACATTGTTCTGCCCCAGACCTATAAGAAGGTCATTCCGGCACTTCTCAGCCAGGTCATCACCATCATCAAGGATACCTCCTTTCTGAAAATGGTGGATGTGGCAGAGTTCATGCGAAACTGTGCCATTGTAATGGGCAGTATTTATGATGTGAACGGCATGATCATGCTGCTGGCCTTTGAAGCGCTCTGCTACTTCGTGATCTGCTTCACACTGAGCTGTGTGGTCAGAGGCTATCAGAAGACACTGGTGACGGCATAAGGCCCGGGGAGGAAATATGGAGAAATACAACATTACCATCACGAGAGAGTTCGGCAGCATGGGACGGCCCATTGCGAAGGCGCTTTCGGAGCGGCTCGGCATCGAGTACTACGACCGGGACATCGTGGAGGAGGTTTCCCACCAGCTGAATCTGCCGGTATCGAAGATCAGTGATGTGGAGGAAAGCTCGAAAAATCATTTTCTGGCGGGCATGTTTCCGCTGGGCACGGACACGGAGTACATCCAGGACATGATCTTTGATGTGCAGAAGGACATCATTCTGGAGCTGGCCCGGAAGTCCAGCTGCATTCTGGTGGGGCGCTGCGCGGACTATCTCCTGCAGAATCAGCCGAATGTGATCAACATTTTCGTCTATGCGCCCTTCAAGGCGAAGCTGGAGAACTGCATCAGCGAGCTGGAAATGACGGAGGACGAGGCGAAAAAGGCCATCATGAAGGTGGACAAGGCCCGCACTGCCTACCACAAGCGCTATGCCGGCTATACGCCCTATGACCCGAAGCACAAGCATCTGATGATCGATTCCTCGCTGCTCGGCGTGGAAGGAACCGCGGATATGATCGCGGAGATCGTGAAGAAGAAGTTTGGGTGATATCTCAGTAACGAAAAGGTAGGCTTTGCTTATCGCAAAGCCTTCCTTACTTATTATAAAAGAATGAGTGCCGTTATAAGCCGGGTTATGTATTAAGCGGTCATCTATCTAGGACTCATGTCGCCATGAGCCTCAAGCAGCCTACCCGAGGGCAGACGAGCAGCCTTGCGCCCTCTGTTTGGCCTTGCTTCGGATGGGGTTTGCAGAGCATCCGACTGTTGCCAGCGGACCGGTAGTCTCTTACACTGCCTTTTCACCCTTACCGGACGGATCCGGCGGTATCTCTCTGTTGCACTTTCCTGTGAGTCACCTCAACCTGACGTTATCAGGCATCCTGCTCTGTGAAGCCCGGACTTTCCTCTCCCGCATCGCTGCGGCAGCGACCGTCTGCGGCACTCAACAGAAGATTATGGAGTAAAATGCGGAGGAGGTCAAGGGAAAAGTTTGGGAAACGCTGATGAAAGCGCTTGCTGTGCCGGATTTGTGATGACGGCAGCGCTTCGCGGATGGTACAATGAAATCGATATGGCTGCTTGCTATTTACCCTTTGAAACGGAGTGCGGAGAAATAACGATGGATTTGACGTTTCTTGATAAATATCTGATCATGATGAATGCTGTCGGCTTCGCGGCATTTGCGCTCAATGCATGGCTGTCTTCGCATACGGCGAAGCGGCAGAGTGATGTATTTCTGATGCTGCTTTCGCTTCTGGGCGGCTCCTTGGGCATCATGATCGCCGTTCTCCTCCTGGATCGGAAGGCGGTAAAGGACAATATGATGTCGCGGGTGTTTGTTTCCTGCATGCTTGTTATACAGGTGATAGCCGTTTTGACCCTTAAGGGCTTCGTCGCGGAGAAGATCACGTTGGCGTTCTGGATATTCTTTGCGAAGCACAGGCTTTTTTCCTATTATCTGCTGCTCATCAATCTGCTGACCTTTGCTGCATTTGCCATAGACAAAAGAAGAGCCGTCAAAAACCGCCCCAGAGTGCGGATCATCACCTTGCTTGCGCTGTCGTTTGTCGGCGGCTCCCTGGGCGGCATGGCAGCGATGCAGCTCTTTCACCATAAGACGCGGAAGGACTATTTTGCAATTGGCGAGCCGCTGATGCTTCTGATGCAGTGCATTGTGCTTTTTTATCTGATGAATGCAAGGCTGCCATGAGCGCGGCGATGCGTGGTGCAGATACGGCTTTCTTCTATATGAGATGGAATACCAGCTATGCCGCCGTATCCTGAAACTTCTTGACAGGGGCGCTTTGCAGTGATAAAGTACCTTTCAATAAAGATCAAACCGAAGACGGAGAGAAGTAGTCCCCTTTCGAAATCACAGAGAGCCGCTGGCGGTGGGAATGCGGTATGGAGGAATCGGGTGAATGGACTCCGGAGGGCGCGACAGAAGTTGAGTATGAAGCGACGGGTTCTGCACCGTTATCAGGCAGCGCATATGCTGGTATGCGAAGAGGGATCCATTTGGATAATGTGAGTGGCACCGCGGATTTGTGAATTCGTCTCATGCATGGCTTCGGCCATGCATGGGATTTTTTTATACCAAGAGGAGGTACATTATGAAGAAGATGATGGCAGGAACGATGGCGGTAATGATGGCGGCAGCAGCGCTGACCGGCTGCGGCAGCTCATCCGGCACCGCAGCAGCGACAACAGCAGCTGCTGCAGAGACAGAGGCGGCAGCGGAGACCACAGCAGCCGGCACAGAGGCAGCAGCGGCAGACGGCGAGGGTAAGACCTATAAGGTCGGCATCCTGAAGTACATGGATCATCCGTCACTGAACCAGATCGAGGAAAATGTATGCAAGGAGCTGAGTGCACTGTCCAAGGACGGCGTGACCTATGAATATGAGGACTATGACCTCAACGGACAGGGCGATGCCTCTGTGCTGAACCAGATGGCGGCACAGCTCATTGCCGACGGCGTGGATGCCATAGTGCCCATCGCAACACCGGCCGCACAGATCGTACAGTCCGCCACAGAGGGACAGAGCCTGCCGATCGTATTCTCCGCTGTATCCGATCCGGTTTCCGCTAACCTTGTGGCTTCCATGGAGGAGCCGGGTGCCAACATTACCGGTACCTCGGATTTCCTGAACACCAACGCCATTATGGATCTGATGCTGGCAGCCAACCCGGATACCAAGTATGTGGGCCTTCTGTATTCCAAGAGCGAGGATTCCTCTGCAGTACCCATCGAGGATGCGAAGAAGTATCTCGACGAGAAGGGCATCAAGTACATCGAGAAGACCGGCACATCTACCGATGAGGTATCTCAGGCCGTGGATGCGCTGATCGCCGAGGGCGTGGATGCCATCTTCACACCGACAGACAACACCATCCAGAAGGCGGAGTTGGCTTTCTATGAGAAGCTGCAGGATGCGAAGATCCCGCACTATGCAGGTGCTGATTCCTTCGCACTGAACGGTGCCTTTGTCGGCTACGGCGTAGACTATGAGAACCTGGGCAAGGCCACAGCAGACATGGTGGCAGAGATCCTGGACCAGGGTGCGGATCCCGCCAAGACAGCCGTAGAGACCTTTGACAACGGCATCGCCACCATTAACACAGAAACCTGTGAGAAGCTCGGCCTCAATCTGGATGATGTAAAGGCCGCTTTCGAGCCCCTCTGCACACAGATCGTAGAGACCACAACACAGCAGTCTTTTAACTAAGAAGGAAACCGCGGGAAAGGCAGGAAGATAAGTTGACGGGATTTTTGACGGCAGGCATTATACGGACGGCGATGGAGGTCGGACTGGTGTATTCACTGGTGGCGCTGTCTCTGTTTATCAGCTACAGCATACTGAACATCTGCGACCTCTCCACGGACGGCTGCTATACCCTGGGCTGCGCGGTGGGAGCCATGGTCACCATCGCTGGACATCCGATCCTCGGCATTCTTGCGGCAATGCTGGCGGGCGTCTGCTCCGGGTATGTGACGGCACTTCTGCAGACGCGCTTCGGTGTGGAGAGCATTCTGGCCGGCATCATTGTGAATACGGGGCTCTATACCATCAATCTGGCGGTCATGGGCTTTTCCTCCAATGTCTCCATTTTCGGTACAGCGACAGTGTTCTCCATGTTCAAGGGCCTGTCCCAGAGCAGCTTCTGGCAGAGCTGGAGCAGCCTGATTCTGCTGGCACTGATCCTGCTCTGCAGCTGCTTCCTGATCCGCTGGTTCCTGGGCACCCGTCTGGGACTTTCCATTCGGGCCACCGGCGACAGCCCGGCCATGGTGCGGGCCTCTTCCATCAATCCGGCCTTCACCATCACCGTGGGCCTCTGCGCGGCCAACGCGCTGACGGGACTTGCCGGTGCACTGATCGGGCAGTACAACAAGACCTGCGACATCAACCTGGGGACCGGCATGGTGACCATTGCGCTGGCGTCGCTGGTCATCGGGGAAACCCTTTTCGGCCGTGCCCGGATGCTGACCCGCATCTTCGGCGTAGTGCTGGGCTCCTGCCTGTACCGCTTTGTGATTTCTCTGGCTCTCCGGCTCAATGTGCCCACCGAGGCCTTCAAGCTGGTGTCTGCCCTGATCGTGGCCATCGCCATTGCTATGCCCCGGGCGCGTCAGCTCGTTGCCTTTGAGGCCAAGAAGCGGCTCGCCATGCGGGAAAGAAGACGGCAGAGAGGAGGCAGCCATGCTTAAGCTCGAAGGCATTTCCAAAACCTTCAATCCGGGAACGGTCAATGAAAAGAAGGCCCTCAACCATCTGTCCTTACAGTTAAATGAAGGCGATTTTGCTACCATTGTGGGCTCCAACGGTGCGGGAAAGTCCACGCTGTTCAATGCCATTGCGGGCAGCTTCCTGACCGACAGCGGCTACATCGAGCTGGACGGCGAAGACATTACCTTCCAGCCGGAGCACGTCCGGAGCCGGCGCATGGGACGGCTGTTTCAGGATCCGCTGATGGGAACGGCACCGCATATGACCATCGAGGAAAATATGTCTGTGGCCTATCTGCGGGCGGCAAAGCACAGCTATGCGGTCTTCAGCCGGGTAACGAAGGCGGAGAAGCAGCGCTTCCGGGAGCAGCTGAGCCTTCTGAACATGGGACTCGAGGATCGGATGAACCAGCCCGTGGGACTGCTTTCCGGCGGACAGCGGCAGGCCCTGACGCTGCTCATGGCCACCATGGTGACGCCAAAGCTGCTGCTGCTCGATGAGCATACGGCGGCCCTGGATCCGGCAACGGCCAAAAAGGTGCTGGAGCTCACAAAATCCATTGTGGCGGAGCGCAACATTACCTGCCTGATGGTGACCCACAACATGAACCAGGCCCTGGAGCTGGGCAACCGTACCCTCATGATGAACCGGGGAGAGATCGTCTTTGACACCTCCGGCGAGGAGCGGGCCGGCATGACGGTGGAGGATCTTCTGGAGAAGTTCGCCGTCGGCGCCGGAAAAGAATTCAACAATGATCGCATCCTTCTTTCCACAAAGGAAGGGGTGTGAAATAAAAGAAAGTTCCGCCGATTTCTTGAAGCGGGGCTTTCTTTCTATTATAATAGAGTCAGACAGAAGCGAAAGGAGGCTCGTTTATGTTGAAAAAGCATTTCGTGATTACCATCGGCAGACAGTATGGCTCGGGCGGACGCATCGTCGGAAAACGGCTGGCAGAGAAGCTGGGCATTCATTTTTATGACAATGACATTCTGAAGCTGACCTCGGAGCGGGCGGCCATCGGCGAGGAGTATTTCCGGCTGGCGGACGAGAAGGCCGGCAACAACATTCTGTACAAGATCATTGACAGCATGAAGCCGGATATCGGCAAGCCGAAGCTGGACGAGAGCATCGTGTCGCCGGAAAATCTTTTCCGTTTCCAGGCGGAGGTGCTGCGGGAGATCGCCAAGAACGAGACCTGCATCATTGCGGGACGCTGCAGCAACTATATCCTGACGGAGGCCAACATGGAGGACCATGTGGACTTCTTCGTCTATGCGGATCTGGTGACCCGGACCAAGCGGGCTATGGACTACTGCAAGGTGGACGAGCAGGAGGCGCTGCGGAGAATCCGCAAGATCGACAAGGAGCGGAAGGAATATCATAAGTACTATACCGGCGAGGACTGGATGCAGCCGGACAATTATGATCTGATGATCAATGCTTCCCGTCTCAGCTATGATGAGATGGAGGCACTGATGCTGGATTATATTCGAATGAAGGGATTTGTAGAGTAATGAACAGAAGGATCGGCGGCGCAGGCAGAGCGCTGAAGGGTGAAATCACGGTGCCGGGAGATAAGAGCATTTCCCACAGATCGGTTATGCTGGGGGCTCTGTCGGAGGGCACGACCCATGTAAAGGGCTTTCTGAACGGCGCGGACTGCCTGTCCACCATCGGCTGCTTCCGGAAAATGGGCATCGATATCCGGCTTTCTGCGGATGAGACGGAGCTCTGGATCGAGGGAAGAGGCCTGCACGGGCTCCAGGCGCCGACGGAAATGCTGGACTGCGGCAACTCCGGCACCACCACGCGGCTCCTGTCCGGCATTCTGGCGGCGCAGTCCTTCACAGCGGAGCTGACGGGTGACGCCAGCATACAGAAGCGGCCCATGGGGCGGATCATACGGCCGCTGACAGAGATGGGCGCCCGGATTTCTTCTCTGCAGGGAAATGACTGCGCGCCTTTGCACATCGAAGGCAGCCGGCTGCACGGGATTCGCTATGCTTCACCGGTAGCATCTGCCCAGGTGAAGTCGGCCATCCTTTTTGCCGGTCTCTATGCCGACGGTGCCACCACCGTTCATGAACCGGCGTTGTCCCGGGATCATTCCGAGCGAATGCTGCGGGCCCTGGGGGCAGAGGTGGAGACGCGGATCCTGCCGGACGGCAGTGCGGAAATCACGGTGCAGCAGGCAGCGAGGCTGACGGCGCCGGCGGAAACGCTGCTGGTGCCGGGAGACATTTCCAGCGCCGCCTACTTCATTTCTGCGGCCATGCTGGTGCCGGGCTCCGAGCTTTTGATCCGGAATGTGGGCGTCAATCCCACGAGAGACGGCATTCTGGAGGTTTATCACAGCATGGGTGCCGATATCACGCTTGTAAATTCCCGCCTGTCCGGCTCGGAGCCGGTGGCGGATCTTCTGGTGAAGCATGCACCCCTGAAGGGTACGGTCATCGGTGGTGCTGTAATTCCGCGTCTCATTGATGAACTGCCCATGATCGCAGCAGTGGCAGCGGCGGCAGAGGGAGAGACAGTGATCCGGGACGCGGCAGAGCTGAAGGTGAAGGAGTCCAACCGCATCCGCGTTATGACGGAGGGGCTCACTGCTATGGGCATCGACTGCCGGGAGACCGAGGACGGCATGGTGATCCGGGGGCAGGGCGCAGACCTCTCACTGAAGAGCGCGGTGATCGACAGTCACAAGGATCATCGGATCGCCATGACCTTTGCGGTGCTGGGGCTTCTGCAGAAGGAAGGCGAGCTCACGATTCAGGATGCCGACTGCATCGACATTTCCTATCCGGCTTTTTTTGAAGATCTGGAAAAAATCTGTTGACAGAAGGTTTTCGATTTGCTATCATACACAAGTCGCTGATGCGCAGCGGCTTGTTATGGCGGATTGGTCAAGCGGTTAAGACGTAGCCCTCTCACGGCTGAATCCCGGGTTC
>CAVELT010000014.1:0-6369 GCA_963616545.1 Dysosmobacter segnis
GGAACTCACTGGTTCTGGTACTCGTACTGAACGGCATTTCCATGTGCATGCTGACTGTGGCGCACTCTCTGCCGTACTTCATCGCCTGCATCTGTCTCGTGGGCTTCTCCTTCGGCGGACTGCTGGTGGTATTCGCACCGATCGTGAAAAATGTCT
Source organism: Dysosmobacter segnis (assembly GCA_963616545.1). Taxonomy (GTDB): domain Bacteria; phylum Bacillota; class Clostridia; order Lachnospirales; family Lachnospiraceae; genus Oribacterium. Next base: position 157 of record CAVELT010000014.1, read on the forward strand.
TCGGCAGCAAGTTCTATAACCGGAACTACGGTCTCATTTTCATCGGCTACGGTGTCGGCGCCTTCGTGGGACCGAAGATCAGCGCCAGCTTCTATGACAGCACGGGCTCCTATGTCATGGGCTACATCGGCTCTGCTGTTCTGGCCGCTGCCGCAGTGGTGCTGGTGTTTGCGGCAAAGAAGCTGACCGCGAAAATGCAGGCAGCATAAGCGAAGCATTTACACATACTGACAAAATCCCCGGCGGTGCGAAACCGTTTCGGGGATTTTTGTATTTGTGGGGCGTGTGGGCATCCGGGTCCGTTCCTGCGCAGAAAAATCAGTGTTACAGAGAAGTCAAAAATCTGATAAACTATATAGGTTGAAGATAGATGATGGGAGATAATGCTGAATCATGAATTTACTGTCCTTATGGTTTGTGAACTGCATACTGGTGCTGCTTTTTGCCCTGGCCTTTGTGGTGTCGGTGCGGAGGGAACGGCGGCGCTTCCGCAATGCGGTTTTTCTGGGCGGGGCCATCCATTTCGCCATCTATGCCATCATGGAATATACGCGGCCGAATCTTCCGTTTCTGGCGATCCGCATGGACATTTTTACATTGGGATTTGTTGTGGTGCTGCTGATCTGCAGCTGCATATTGTATGCAGACAGCTGGATACTGTGGCACAGGGAGGGCCCGGGGCGAACGGCGCTGCTTCCGGCTGCGGCCGCCAGCATTTCCCTGCTTCTGACAGTTGTCTTTCTGGCCGTTGCCCGCCTGACCTTCGATATTCTGTGGCTGCGGGTCATCAACATGACCATCATGTTTATTCTGTTCTTCAATACCTTTGTTTTTGTGACGCTGGTGTTGTATACCCTGATTTATTCCGGGATGCCGGTACGGAGGGATTTTGACTATATTGTGATTCACGGGGCAGGTCTGCTGGGCGGCAATCGCATTTCCAGACTCCTGGCTTCCCGCATCGACAAGGCCATTGCGGTTTATGAGCTGTGCGGCCGCCGGGCAAAGCTGATTCCCTCCGGCGGAAGAGGAAGTGACGAGAGCATCTCCGAGGCGGAGGCGATTCGGAATTATCTGCTGGAAAAGGGAATTCCCGCATCAGATATTCTGATTGAGGATCGTTCTACGACGACGCTGGAAAACCTTCGTTATTCCCGGGAGCTGATCGAAGCCCGGGATACAAGGCGGCCGTACCGCTGCATCTTTGTCACCAGCAATTATCATGTGCTGCGGACGGCGGTCTATGCGCGGAAGGCCGGTCTGAACGGAGAATGCGTGGGCGCGCCCACGAAGATGTACTACTGGATCAGCGCCTTTCTGCGGGAATATGCGGCCATCCTCGAAGCCAATAAGGCCGCGGCCATCCTCTGGATCATTGTATGGTGGATGTGGTTTCTGTGGGAACACGTATAGGGAAATGCTATGATCAGCGTTTCCTAACGGAGAACACGCAAGATGCTCGAAGGCCAAGTCTGCGCAAGACTCAAGTGACAAATAAAACAGCCCCGGGGCAGAGTTGATGGCTCTGTTCCGGGGCTTGCTGTTACTTCATTTTCTTTTCCTCCAGATAATCATTGAGGGTGGCATTCGGGATATCGGTGATGAACATGTGTCCCGGCGCATGGGTGATGACGATGGGTGGCTTGGCATTTTCCACAGCGGCCTGCGGGGTTACACCGCAGGGCCAGAATACCGGAATCTCTCCCGGGTAAATGTCTACGGCCTCGCCGTAATCCGGCTTCATCACGTCTGCCACGCCGACCTCCTTCGGATCGCCCATGTGGACAGGTGCGCCGTGCACGTTCGGCATTTTTACGGTAATGTCATAGGCCTTCTGTGCATTTTCCGGAGTCATGGGCCGCATGGAGCAGACCATGGGACCGGAGAAGGGACCGGCGGGTACGGTCTGGATATTGGTTTTGAACATCGGCACGTTGCGGCCCTGGGCAATGTGACGGATCTCAATTCCCTCCCGCATGAGCGCCTCCTCAAAGGAGAAGGAGCAGCCGATCAGGAAGCCTACATAGCCCTCCTTCCAGTATTCGGAGGCGTCCGTGATCTCCTTCACAAAAACGCCGTTTTCATAAATACGGTATCGGGGAATGTCGGTGCAGATATTGCCTCCCTCGCCCATATCATGGGTTTCCGGTGTGCCCTTGATGATCTCCAGAATGGGGCAGGGGAAGGGATTTTTATTGGCATATTCCTCAAAATCAGCAGCATATTCCGGAGGCAGAATCACAAGATTTGCCTGGGCAAAGCCGCGGCACATACCGGCAGTGGGAAAATCAATGACGCCTTCGCGGATCAGGGCGCGTACCTCCTTCGGGGACATGTCTACATAAGGGCTGATGTCAAATGCCATAGTACTACCTCCTGTTTAATGCTTTAAAATGGTAAACTGCTGCTATGGGGCCATGATAATTCAAAATGCGGCGGAGTTCAAGCCTCCGATGAAATTTCGTTGATGAGGCGAAGCTCTTCTTCTGTGAAGGGCGCGGAATCCATGGCCTTCAGGTTGTCCAGGATCTGCTGGGTCTTGGAGGCACCGATGAGCACACTGGTGACCACCGGCTGCTGCAGCAGCCAGGCCAGTGCCATGTCGGCAAGCTTTTCGCCGCGTTCTGCCGCCAGCTCATTGAGACGGCGAATCTGAGAAAGACGGGTGTCTGTAAGAATGCTTTCCTTCAGGAAGCGGCCGTCGGTGCGGATGCGGCTGTCCTCCGGAATCCCGTGGAGATAACGATCGGTCAGCTGTCCCTGGGCCAGCGGACTGAAGGTAATGAGACCCTTTTCCAGCCTGCTGCACATTTCCTTCAGGCCGTTCTTCTCCACTGTGCGGTCAAAGATGGAATAGCGATTCTGATTGATAACAAAGGGACAGTGCAGCTCCTTCAGAATGGCTGTGGCCTTTTCCAGCGTCGGGCCGTCATAATTGGAAAGACCGACATAGAGCGCTTTGCCGCTCTGCACGGCAGTGGCCAGGGCACCCATGCTTTCCTCCAGCGGTGTGTTGGGATCCATCCGGTGGTGATAGAAGATATCCACATAGTCAAGGCCCAGGCGTCGGAGGCTCTGGTCCAGGCTGGCCAGCAAATATTTCCGGCTGCCCCAGTTGCCGTAGGGGCCGTCCCACATGACATAGCCTGCCTTGGTGGAGATCAGCAGCTCATCCCGGTAAATGCCGAGATCCTCCTTCAGAATGCGTCCGAAATTCTTCTCGGCGCTGCCCGGCTCCGGTCCGTAGTTGTTGGCCAGATCAAAATGGGTGATGCCGTTGTCGAAGGCGGTGAAGCAGAGCTGCTTCATGTTTTCGAAATTTGAGGTATCGCCGAAGTTGTGCCAGAGTCCCAGAGAAACCCGGGGCAGCTGCAGACCGCTGCGGCCGGCAGACTGGTAGTGCATGTTGGTATATCGTTCACTGCTTGCTGTATACATATGATGTGCCTCCTTTTTAAGCAAAGCATATTCCAATTGGTCGGATAATTCAAGCATAGCGCAGCATAGATAAAGTCATAAATAAAGCACTTGTGGCAGGATCGGCAGAAAGCTGTTATACTTACCAGATGGTATGGGAAAAAGAAAAGTTCGGGAGGCGCAATGAAATTGAAAAAATACAGTACAATCCTTTTCTGCGTCCTGCTGGCCATGCTTCTGCTGACGGCCTGCGGCAGTAAGGAAATGGTGACGGTGACGCTGTGGCATGTTTACGGCAGTGAGGAGGATTCACCGCTGAATGATCTGGTGGAGGAGTTCAACAATACCGCCGGAAAGGACAAGAACATCCGGGTAGAGGTGACCTGCGTCACAGATACCAATGTGATCCATGACAAGGTCCTGGCGGCAGCCAGGGGCGAGGAAGGCGCAGAGGACCTGCCGGATATGTTTGTTTCCTATCCGAAGACGGTGCTGGCCATGCCGGACAGCTCTGTTCTCGTGAACTATCGGGACTATTTTTCTAATGATGAGATTTCGAGGTTTGTGCCCGAATTCATGCAGGAGGGCATGATCAACGGAAAGCAGCTGGTGCTGCCGGTGGCCAAGTCGACGGAGATCCTCTTCGTGAACAAGACGGCCTTTGACCGCTTTGCCAAGGATACCGGGGCGAAGCTTTCGGACCTCTATACCTGGGAAGGGCTTTTCAAAACTGCCCGAAAGTATGCCCAGTGGCAGGACCAGAAGACACCGGATCAGAAGGGTGACGGGAAGCCCTTCCTGGCGCATGACAGCTATTTTGATTACTTCCAGGTGGGTGTGACCTCTCTCGGCGGCAGCTTTTTCAACGCCAGCGGTACGGGTATCAGCTACAGCCCGATCTTCGACCGGGTATGGAAGTCCTATGCCGAGGCGGCCGCAGAGGGCGCTGTATGGCTGGGCAGCGGCTATGCCTCCCAGGCCATGCGCACCGGTGATGCGGTGGCAGTCATTGCTTCTTCCGCCAGTGTCCGCTATTTTTCAAACACCGTGACCTATGCGGACAATTCCAGCGAGCAGATCAGCATCGTCAGTATGCCCTGTCCCACCTTTATCGGCGGGGAGAAGCTGACCATGCAGCGCGGCGCCGGCATCTGCACCGTAAAATCCACGCCCCGGCGGGAGAAGGCCTGCATGACCTTTCTCAAATGGCTGACGGAGACGGAGCGCAATGTCGATTTCGCCGTCAGTCTCGGCTACATGCCGGTCAAGCAGGAGGCCTTTACCTCCTATCTGCCCCAGGCCATCAGTGAGCTGACGGATCCCATGTATATCTCGCTGTATCAGGCCTTTATGCAGGCAAAGTCGGAGTATAAATTCTACACACCGCCCCAGTATGAGGACTATCTGGCCATGGAAACAGAATTTGAAGATGTGGCCCGGGAGAAGCTGCAGCAGGCAGCAGAGAGCTATGCAGAGGATTCGTCCCAGACGGCGGAAATGCTGGCGGCCCAGTCCCTCCAGAGCTTTATCCGGGATTACGAGGCAGCAAAGTAAAGAAAACAGGAACAGAAAGATATGAAGCAGAATTATAAAATGATCCTGAGCTATGACGGATCACGCTACTACGGCTGGGAGCATCAGCCCAATACAGAGCTCACCATACAGGGAAAGCTGGAGACGGTACTGTCCCGGCTGACCGGAGAAGAAGTCACCGTCATCGGGGCCGGCCGCACCGACGCGGGCGTTCATGCCCGGGGAATGTGCGCCAATGTCCTGCTGGACACAGCGCTGTCCGAGGAGGAGATCCGCGCATACATGAACCGCTACCTTCCGGAGGACATCAGCATCAATGAGCTGAAGCGCTGCGGGGACCGTTTTCACGCCCGCTTCAAGGCCAGCGGCAAGACCTATCGCTACAGCTGCTGGTACGGCGAGCAGAAGCCGGTCTTCGAGCGGAAGTATGTCCGCGTGCTGGAGCAGAAGCCCGATATCGGGAAAATGAAGGCGGCCGCGGCTTACCTGATCGGGGAGCATGATTACAAGTCCTTCTGCGGCAATTCCAAAATGAAGAAGTCCACGGTACGGAAAATCGACAGCATTGACATCACGGAAAACGGCTCCTATATCCGCTTCTATTTCCATGGAACGGGCTTTCTGCAGAATCAGGTGCGGATCATGACCGGCACTCTGCTGGAGATTGGCTTTGGAAAACGATCCCCGGAATCCATGCAGGAAATCCTCGAAAAGAAGGATCGGAAGGCGGCGGGCTTTACCGCGGAGCCCCAGGGCCTCTGCCTCATGAAGGTGGACTACGAGTAAGGAACGCAGGGGAGTGTTATGAAAAAAAAGCTTTGGATGGGCTGCGGCATCGCGGCCCTGGTGCTGCTTTCAGCCTATCTTCTGACGGCAGCCTTTTTTTATGAGCGGATGATGCCCGGCACCTATGTGAACGGTATTGACGTGTCGCTCATCAGCCGGAGCGAGGTGGAAAGCTTTATGAATGCCCACAGCGCGTCCGACTATTGCCTGACGGTGACGGACATTCACGGCAATAACACGACAATTCGGGCCGAAGACATTGACCTGAAGGAGCAGTACCATACCGAGACGCTGGAATGGCAGAATCCGCTGCTGTTTCCCCTGTATATGTGGACCGGCAGCAATATGACGGTGCCCTATGACATCGTTTTCGACGAAGAGAAGCTGACGGCCCTAGTGCAGGTGCAGCTGCTGAGCGGGGAAGATTACACGGCGCCGCAGAATGCCTATGTCACTGACTATGTCTACGGCAGCGGC
>CAVELT010000014.1:6988-12326 GCA_963616545.1 Dysosmobacter segnis
CCGGCAACGCGAGACGCCGCATGAACACGCCGGAGGGCATTTATGCCATGACCTACAAGACGAGAAATGCCATTCTCCGGGGACGGGGCTATGCCACCCACGTGAATTACTGGATGCCCTTCAACAAGGGCATCGGTCTCCACGACGCCACCTGGCGGAGCAAGTTCGGCGGCGAGATCTACGCCCGCAGCGGCTCTCACGGCTGCGTGAACCTGCCCCTTGAGGCGGCAAAAAGCATTTATGAATATGTCGGGAAGGGCTTCCCGGTGATTTGCCATGCGTAAGGAGAGAGCTTGATGCGGAACGGAAGAATTTTCAAGGGAATATTGCTGGGGATAATGCTTTCGGGCCTGAGCTGCCCGGCTGCGGCATATGCTGAGGCAGGTCCCGGTGTGGGTATGACCTTGTCTGGAACAGCGACAAATGACACGCAGAATACAGCAGAGAGCGCAGCATATACGATGTCTGCGGCGGCTGCAGCCCGGCTTTCTGCCCTGCTGCAGAACACAGAAACGGCAAAAAAGACAGAGCAGATCATTCTGGTGGCGGATCATCAGCTGAGCCTCTGGAACAAGCAGAAGGACGGCAGCTTTTCCAATGTCCTTTCCTGCTATGCGGGCTATGGCCGGAACGGCCTGAAGCAAGCGGCAGAGCGGCAGGAGGGAGACGGCACCACACCCATCGGCAGCTTCCCGATTCTTACGGCCTTCGGGCAGGGAGAAAACCCGGGAACGGCCATGAGCTGGCGGCAGATCACGCCCCAATCCTACTGGTCCGGCGAGGAAAGCAGCTACAACACCTGGGTGGAAAGCAGCACGCCCATCGGCGGCGAGCATCTGCAGGAGTATACGATCTGCTATGAATATGCCATGGCAATCGGCTTCAATACGAATCCGACGGTATATAAGCGGGGCTCTGCCATCTTTCTGCATGTGAAGGATCCGGCGACCTGGAGCTCCAGCGGCTGTGTCAGCGTGGAAAAGGAGCAGATGCTGGCTTTGCTGTCCAATTGCCATGACGGCGTCTATATTATGATTGTGCCGTCCGAGGCGGATATTGCAAAGTATTGATTATCATTATTTTATCTGGGAGAAATGCCAATGCACTGGAAACGTTCTGCTGCCCGGGATTACCTCATGATGACCGTCGGGGTCTGCCTGATGGCTGTTGCCGGCAGCAATATCTATGATTCTATGGGACTCGTTACGGGAGGCGTAACGGGTCTTGCCATTATATTGAAGAAGCTGCTGGGCCTGCCCCTCTGGCTCAGCAATACCGTCATTAACATCCCGCTCTTTGTGGCGGGCTATTTTGTCTGCGGCAAAAAGTTCATCGGCCGCACCATCTACGCCACCATGCTGACCTCTCTGGTATTCATGATCCTGCCGGCAGCAGAGCTCATCCCCAATGACGATCTCTTTCTGGGCTCCGTCTTCGGCGGCATCCTCATGGGCCTCGGCGGCGGCCTGGTCTTCATTGCCCATGCCACCACGGGCGGCACAGATCTTCTGGCAGCAATCCTCCGGAAGCTTTTTTTCCGGCATCTGAGTCTGCCGCAGGTTATGCAGGTGCTGGACGGCATCATCGTCCTCATCGGTCTCGGTATCTTCGGCATTACCAACAGCCTCTACGCCATTGTTTCCATTTATATTTTCACGAAGATTTCCGACAGCCTCATTGACGGCATGCACTTTGCGAAGGCCGTTTACATCATTTCCCCGAGGACGAAGGAGATTGCGGACCGGATCCTTTCGGAGCTGGATCGGGGCGTGACGGGTATCGAGGCCCGGGGCATGTATTCCGACGAGCGGCGGGAAATGCTGTACTGCGTCCTGTCCAATCGGGAAACCACCACCCTGAAGGACCTGGTGTCGGAGATCGATCCTCAGGCCTTCGTCATTGTTTCCGATGTGCGGGAGGCCCTGGGAGAGGGCTTCACCCGGGAAAAGGTTTACAGAGAAGAGGAGACGGCAAAGTGAGTATGAAATTCTATTATGCACCCATGGAGTCCGTCACCGGCTATCCACTGCGGAATACACAGCACGAATTGTTCGGCGGACTGGACAAGTACTTCACGCCCTTTGTGTCGGCCAATGAAAGCGGCCGCTTCACCGGCCGGGAGGGAAGAGACCTGGCGCCGGAAAACAATCGGGGCTTGTCCGTTGTGCCCCAGATCCTGACCCGGAACCCGGAGCACTTCCTCTGGGCGGCAGAGAGCATGGCAGCGCTTGGCTACGAAGAGATCAATTTCAACCTGGGCTGCCCCAGCGGCACTGTGGTGGCGAAGGGCAAGGGCTCCGGCTTTCTGCGGGAACCGGATGATCTGGATGAATTCTTTGAGACCCTGTTTTCTTCACTGGAGAGGGCAGGGCTTCAGGTACGGATCTCCGTGAAGACCCGCATCGGTGTCAGCAGCGCAGCAGAGGCACCGGAGATCCTCCGGGTCTACAATCGTTATCCCATTGCGGAGCTCACAGTGCATCCCCGACTCCAGAAGGACATGTACCGGAATACCTGCAATTGGGAGGTGTTCCGCATGTTCTATGAGGACAGCAGGGCGCCCATCTGCTACAACGGCGACATTCGCTGCACAGCTGATTATGAGCGGCTGCTGGCGGCCTTCCCGGCGCTTCCGGCAGTCATGCTGGGCCGGGGACTGGTGCAGAATCCGGCACTGGCCCGGCAGCTGCGGGGCGGCGCAGCGTTGCAGCTGTCCGAGCTGAAAAGCTATGTGCAGCTGCTGCTGGAAAAATATCAGGCGGAGATCCAGGGTGAGCGGAATGTACTCTTTAAGCTGAAGGAGAACTGGAACTATCTGGGAGAGCTGTTCCCGACGGAGGAGCGTTTCCGGAAGGAGATCCGCAAATCCAAAAATCTCATGGAATATAAGATCGCGGTGCGCTCCCTTCTCAACAGCGGAAGCTTCTGCAGCACCGAGGATACGGAGAAATGCAGCCGGAAGGCGGAAGGAGCGGAGTGATGCTGATCGAATATCCTTCCTATATGGAAGATTTCCATTGTGTCGGCGGCAGCTGCCCGGATACCTGCTGTGCCGGCTGGATCGTGGATGTGGACGAGGAAAGCTACTATTATTATCAGACGGTGCCGGGGAAATTCGGACAGCGTCTTCGAAAACACCTGAAAGAGGAAGGCGATGCGAAATACTTTCCCATGACCCGGGAGAAGCGCTGCCCCTTTCTGAATCAGCAGAACCTCTGCGACATTTATACGGAGCTCGGCGAGGAGCGGCTCTGCCAGGTCTGCACGGAATATCCCCGATGGTATACCCGGGCCGGCTATTATGAGCAGCAGGACCTGAGCCTTTCCTGCATGGAGGCGGCCCGCCTCTTCTTCACCGCGCCGGAAATCACGTATGAGAGGGCAATGACGGCGGATCCGGGAGCGGGGCTTACGCCGGAGGAAGAGGAGGCGCTGGTGCAGACCCTGGCCGTGCGGAACGAGGGACTGGAAATTCTGCAGGATGAAGGCACGCTGGCGCAGAAGCTGAAAAAGCTGCAGGCGCTGATCAGGAATGCGGAGAAAAAATTCAGGGAGCAGTTGGAGCCCTTGATGGCGTACAGACAGCGGCTGCTGGAAGAGGCGCCGGAGCAGGAGGGAGATTCTGACCGGCAGGTCGATGATCATGATATGGAGGACTTGATGATGTATCCCTGGCTTCCTTATGATTGTCCGACAGAACTTGCAGCAGTTTTTTTCAGAAATCAGATCCGACGGCTGGACAAGCTGGAGCCCCTGAACAGAGAGTGGAAGAGCATCATGAAGGGACTCCGCAGAGTGTGCATCAACCAGACGGAAAGGAACCGAACGGCAGAGGCGCTTATACTGCTGCGGCAAAATTCTCTGCACCAGACCTGGTTTACCAGATTGGCGATGTACTTTTGGTTCCGCTATTTTCTGGATTCTGTACTGGACGGAAGTCTGCAGCGCGGATACCGCATTGTGGAGCACAGCCTCCAGACCATCGAGCTCATGTGCCTTGCCCGGATCCGGGAGAAAACCGGAGATGCCCGGCCGAAGACATTATCCGCAGTATTCAGCGTGGAGGACATGATGGATGTTGCGCACATCTTTTCCAAGGAAGTGGAGCACGATGAGAAAAATCTGGAAATTCTGCAGTGGCCGTGAAAAGGGAGCGCGTGCTATACTACGAAATTAAGAGCCGGATTTTCTGTTCCGGCATCAACAAAAGCAGGAGGGAAAAACAATGCGTGAACTTATGCCGGGAATTTATGAGCTGCCGCTGGAGAGCCAGAACGATCCGGGGGTGAAGGCCATCAAGCTGTTTCTCATTCCGGGGAAGCCCGGCGAACGCAGCCTTCTGATCGACACGGGCTTCAAAACGACAGACTGTCTGGCAAAGCTTCAGGATGCGCTGGAAAATATGCATATTCCCATCACAGATCTGGATGTCTTCCTCACCCACCGTCACCATGATCACTGCGGACTCTGCAGCATCCTTGCCAAAATGGGTGCCGTGATTTATATGAATCCGGAGGAGGAGCGGCATCCCTACGACTGCCTGAGCTATAAGCTGACGGAGGAAAGCATCGAGGCGCAGAAGCAGGTGCTGCGTGCGGCGGGAGTCACCTATGAATGTGCGCCGGAGGTCTATGACTTCTTCCGGAAAAACCGCGAACGGGTTCTTGCGCACGGCGAGTGGATCCTGGCCTCAGAGGCATTTCCCTATCAGGCAGCAAAGGCGGGGGACCGCTTCAACTACGGTGACTATCATTTCGAGGCGCTGGGACTGCCGGGACATACATTGGGGCAGCTGGGACTCATTGAGCGGGAGAAGAAGATCCTCTTCTCCGCGGATCAGCTGATCAACGGGATGTCGCCGATCGTGGCCACGACCTATCCGGATGAGCATCTTCTGACGGAATTTTTTCATTCCCTTGAGTGGATCAAGCATAACTGTGCAGAGAACTGGTGCATACTGCCGGCCCACGGGGAGCAGATCAGGGATGTGCGGATGGCGGTGGATCAGACTATTTTTTCGTACCTCACCAAGCTCTCCAAGGCGAGAGGCGTGCTGAAGGCAGAGGGAAGGCAGGAGGACGGCAGCAGCCGGGCCTTTACCTGCCGGCACATTTCGGAGGCGGTCTACGGCATACAGCGCTCTCCGGAAAACGATGCCGAATTTTTCAAATACAAGATGACACTCACCAAGACCTATACACTGCTGGAATACCTTCATGACGAGGGATTCCTGGACCGCCGCGAGCAGGACGGCGTCTTTTTCTGGTCATTGCGTTAAGTAAGAAGGAGCGGACTTTGGCAGCAAGCATTTTAAACATGGAGCACCTCAGCAAGGTGT
>CAVELT010000015.1:0-5622 GCA_963616545.1 Dysosmobacter segnis
CGACGACCTCCGCCGTGACAGGGCGGCGCTCTAACCATCTGAGCCACCGGGCCAATGCCTGTAAAGGATAACAGGTCATGCTATCCTTTGTCAAGCAGTTTCTTGCATTTACTTTACCTTCCGCACACGGAGCACGCCCTCCAGCTGCTGAAGCTTGCTGAGGCCCTCCTCTGTCAAGTGCTGGTCCGTGTCAATGAGCGTGTAGGCATATGCCCCCCGGCTCTTGTTCTGCAGATTCCCGATATTGATGTTGGCCGCACCCAGTGCAGAGGTGATGCCGCTCAGCATGTTCGGGATGTTCCGGTGCAGCAGTGCAATTCTTCCTGCCGCCTGGCAGACGCCCGCGTCCACATCCGGGAAATTCACGGAATGATGGATGTTGCCGTTGTCCAGGTAGTCCTGCAGCTCCTCTACGGCCATGACCGCACAGTTGTCCTCGGCCTCCTCCGTGGAAGCGCCGAGATGCGGCAGTACAATGGCACCCGCCATATTGGCCGATACCGGATTCGGGAAGTCTGTCACATAGCACTTCACCTTGCCGTTTGCCAGTGCCTCGGCGATGTCCGCCTCATTCACCAGAATGTCTCTTGCAAAGTTCAGAATGCAGACCCCGTTCTTCATCCGCTGGAAGGCCTCCCGGTTCAGCATGCCCTTCGTAGAATCCGTTGCCGGCACATGAATGGTGATGAAATCACACTTATCGTAGATCTCCTCCGTCATCGAAGCATGATGCACCTTCTGGGACAGGTTCCATGCGGAATTCACCGACAGATAGGGATCATAGCCGTAAACCTCCATGCCCAGATCCACCGCCGCATTGGCCACCAGAACGCCGATGGCGCCCAGGCCGATGACACCGAGCTTCTTGCCCTTGATCTCGTTGCCGGCAAAATTCTTCTTCGCCTTCTCTGTCGTCTTCTGGATGTTCGGGTCTTCCCGGTTCTCCTTCACCCAGGCAGCGCCGCCCATAAAGTCACGGCTGGCCGCCAGCATGCCCGCGATCACCAGCTCCTTCACCGCATTGGCATTGGCGCCGGGGGTATTGAACACCACGATGCCCTCCTCCGCACAGCGCTCCAGCGGAATGTTGTTGACGCCCGCACCGGCTCTCGCGATGGCCCGCAGCGTCTCGGGAAAAGACATTTCCTTCATATCGGCGGAACGCACCAGCACACCGGCGGCATGGTCGATCTCCGACGCCAGCGTGTAGCCCTTCCGGAACTTTCCCGTGCCCACGCGGCTGATGTTGTTGAGACAAAAAATTTCACGATCCTTCATTGCGTTAACCCTCTCCCTGTTTTTTATGCTAATGTCTTCGGCCCGATCTTCCGGGTTCAGGCATTCTCCTTCTCAAAGCGCGTCATGAACTCCACCAGCTTCTTCACGCCTTCCTCCGGCATGGCATTGTAGATGGATGCGCGCATGCCGCCTACGGTACGGTGACCCTTCAGGTTCTTGAAGCCGGCTGCCGAGGACTCGGCAATGAACTTCTTGTCCAGCTCTGCGTCGCCGGTAATAAAGGGCACATTCATGAGAGAACGGTCCTTCTTCACAACGGTGCCCTTGAAGAGCTTCGAGTTGTCGAGATAATCATAGAGGATGGCCGCCTTCTGCTCGTTCCGCTGCTTCATGACCTCCAGGCCGCCCATTTCCTTCAGCCACTTGAACACAAGGCCGCAGATATAGATATTGTAGCAGGGCGGTGTATTGTAGAGAGAGCCCTTGTCGGCATGGGTCTTGTACTTCAGCATGGTCGGGGTGTAGGGCAGTACGTCCTCACGGATGAGATCCTCACGAATGATGACGATGGTCACGCCGGCAGGACCTACATTTTTCTGCACGCCGCCCCAGAGAATGCCGTACTTCGACACGTCCATCGGCTCCGACAGGAACATGGAGGAAATATCAGAAACCAGATCCTTGCCCTTGGTGTTGGGCAGCTCGCGGATCGTAGTGCCGTAGATGGTATTGTTCTGGCAGATGTAGACATAGTCCGCATCCGGGCTGATGTCCAGATTGCTGAGATCCGGAATGTAGGAGAATGTCTTGTCCTGAGAGGAAGCCACCACATTCACCTTGCCGTAGATGGCAGCCTCCTGCGCGGCCTTTTTGGCCCACTGGCCGGTCACGATATAGTCTGCCACCCGGTTCTTCATGAGGTTCATGGGCACCATGGCAAACTGAGTATTGCCGCCGCCCTGCAGGAAGAGTACCTTATAATTGGAGGGAATCCCCATCAGCTCCCGGAGATCCGCCTCCGCTGTATCAATGATGTCCTGGAAATCCTTGGAGCGGTGCGACATTTCCATCACAGACATACCGGATCCGTGATAATCCAGCATCTCCTCTGCTGCTTTGGCCAATACCTCCTCCGGAAGCACGGCGGGTCCTGCGCTGAAATTGTAAACTCTGCTCATAATCGATCTCCTCTAAATATCACTTTGTCGCTTTTACCGGATCAGGGCAGCGACCTGATCTCCCATCTCGCTGGTGGAGAGCTTCGTCAGTCCGGTCTCTGTCGGATCGAGAATGTCTCCTGTGCGGTAGCCCTTTGCAAGCGCCTCCGCCACGGCTGCCTCCACTGCGTCTGCCTCCTTTGTCAGGTTCAGCGAGTAGCGAAGCAGCATTGCTGCTGAAAGTATCGTGGCCAGCGGGTTTGCCACGTTCTGTCCTGCGATGTCCGGTGCGGATCCGCCGCTCGGCTCATAGAGACCGAAGCTGTCCTCACGAAGAGAGGCGGACGGAAGCATGCCGAGAGAGCCGGCAATCTCTGCCATCTCGTCGGACAGGATGTCGCCGAACATGTTCTCGGTCACCACCACATCGAACTGTGCCGGATTCCGCACCAGCTGCATGGCGGTGGAATCCACCAGGGCATGCTCTACGGTCACATCCGGATAGTCCTTGGCCACCTCATCCACGATCTTCCGCCAGAGTCTGGAGGAATCAAGCACATTTGCCTTATCCACAGAGGTCACATGCTTATTGCGCTTCTCTGCGATCTCAAAGGCCTTCCGCACGATGCGGCGGATCTCATACTCGTGATAAACCAGATAATCTCTGGCCACCTGCTCGCCGTTCTCCTCGCTCGTCTCGTGGGCACCGAAGTAAATGCCGCCGGTGAGCTCCCGCACCATCATGACGTCAAAGCCCTGCTCGGCAATGGATTCCTTCAGGGGACATGCCTTGCGAAGCTCCGGGTAAAGATGTGCCGGACGCAGATTACAGAAAATGCCGAGGGCCTTCCGCAGCTTCAGAAGTCCGGCCTCCGGCCGCTTCTCCGGGGGCAGCTCGTACCAGCTGCACTGGCCTACCTTGCCGCCGATGGAGCCCATCAGCACGGCATCGGTGCTGAGACAGGTTTCCACTGCCTCATCGGTCAGAGGCTCGCCGCAGGCATCGATGGAGCAGCCGCCCATCAGTACGTTCACAAAGTGAAACTCATGTCCGTAGACCTGTCCGACCTTCTCCAGAACCTTCTGTGCTTCCCGCACAATTTCCGGGCCGATGCCGTCGCCGTGAATCGCTGCAATTCTGTAATTCATGTTCTTCTCCTTCTTTTTCCTCGGAGCATCTCAGGAACATGCCCCTTATACTAGCACAGTTTCTTTTATATGTATTATAAAAAGATTTTATAAATCTTCCCATCATTGTGCCGTCAACTGCTTAAGTGTACTCTGTACAAAGACTTTGCGCGAATACCTTTATTCTATAGCAGTTATTCCGGGGTAATGTCCGAGGAAATGCTGTACAAGCCGGCAGTGCCGCGTTATACTCAAACAAGAGTTTCGCCAACATTAACATAATCAGGAGGAGATCGGCCATGGAATTCAAGCTTCATTCCGACTATCAGCCCACCGGTGACCAGCCGGAGGCCATTCGCAAGCTCACCGAGGGCTTCCGGGAGGGAAACCAGTTTGAAACCCTGCTGGGCGTCACCGGCTCCGGCAAGACCTTCACCATGGCCAATGTCATCGAGCAGCTGCAGAAGCCCACACTGATCATCTCTCACAACAAGACCCTGGCAGCGCAGCTCTATTCGGAAATGAAGGAATTCTTCCCGGAAAATGCGGTGGAGTACTTTGTCTCCTACTACGACTACTACCAGCCGGAGGCCTACATTCCCTCCTCCGATACCTATATCGAAAAGGATTCCGACATCAACGATGAAATCGACAAGCTGCGGAACTCTGCCATGGCCTCCCTTTCAGAACGCAAGGACGTGATCGTGGTGGCCTCCGTGTCCTGTATCTACGGTCTGGGGGCGCCCACGGAATACCTGAACATGGCCATTTCCCTGCGGCCGGGCCAGCAGCGGGACCGGGATGCCCTGCTGCGGCAGCTCATTGACATTCAATACACCCGGAACGACATGGACTTTCACCGGGGCACCTTCCGGGTCATGGGCGATGTGGTGGATGTTTTTCCCGCCTCCGAGGGCGAGCAGGCCTACCGCATTGAGTTTTTCGGGGATGAAATCGACCGGATCCAGCTGATCGATGCCCTGACCGCCAAGGCAAAGGCGACCCTCGAGCATGTGATGATCTTTCCCGCCAGTCCCTACGTCATCCCGCAGGACAAGATGATGCTGGCCTGCCGGAATATCCTGGCGGAAATGGAGGAGCGGGTCAAATACTTTAAGGAAGAGGATAAGCTGATCGAAGCCCAGCGAATCGCCGAGCGGACCAATTTTGACGTGGAAATGCTGAAGGAAACCGGCTTCTGCTCCGGCATTGAGAATTATACGCGGCACCTGAACTTTGCGAAGCCCGGGGAGCCGCCCTATACGCTGATGGACTACTTCCCGGATGACTATCTCATCATTGTGGATGAGTCCCACATCAGCCTGCCCCAGATCCGGGGTATGTTCAACGGCAACCTGTCCCGGAAAAACACGCTGGTGGACTTCGGCTTCCGCCTGCCCTCAGCACTCGACAACCGGCCGCTGAATTTTTCAGAGTTTGAAGAAAAGATCGATCAGCTCCTCTTCGTCTCCGCCACCCCGGGAGACTACGAGGCGGAGCATGAGCTGCTGCGCGCCGAGCAGATCATCCGGCCCACAGGTCTGCTGGACCCGGAGATCAGCGTGCGCCCCATCGAGGGGCAGATCGATGACCTCATCGCCGAGATCCATAAGGAAACCGCAAAAAAGCACAAGGTGCTGGTGACCACCCTCACGAAGCGCATGGCGGAGGACCTGACCAAGTACCTGAAGGAGGCCGAAATTCGGGTGAAATACCTCCATTCGGATATCGACACCCTGGAGCGCGCCGGCATTATCCGGGACATGCGTCTCGACAAATTCGACGTGCTGGTGGGCATCAACCTCCTGCGTGAGGGTCTGGACATTCCGGAGATCACCCTGGTGGCCATTCTGGATGCGGACAAGGAGGGCTTCCTGCGCTCCGAAACCTCGCTGATCCAGACCGTAGGCCGCGCTGCCCGGAACAGTGAGGGCCACGTCATCATGTATGCCGACAACATGACCGAATCCATGCGCCGCACCATTGAGGAAACCGAGCGGCGCCGGAAGCTGCAGATGGCCTACAACGAGGCCCACGGCATCACGCCCACCACCATTCACAAGGCCGTGCGGGATCTGATCGCCATCTCCAAGGCCGC
>CAVELT010000016.1:0-8378 GCA_963616545.1 Dysosmobacter segnis
GTGTCTGCTCAAAGCCACGCCACGGAATTTCCCGGCTGGAGCTGCCAGCCCAGGTCCTGATCGCTGCAGTTCTGTCGGCTGAGGAGGGACGTGATCCGCTGTGCAGCGGCCTCCGGCAGGGTTTCCGGCTTGTGGGCCAGGGAGGAAATGATGACGGGTCCGGATTCCCGAAGATAGCTTGCGTCGAAGCTTACGAGGCTGAGCTCCTCCGGCACGGAAATGGACAGCTCGGCAGCAATGTGTAAAATTTCATAGGCCAGTCGGTCATTGTAACAGACCAGCGCGGTGCAGGAGGAGAGAAAACGCTCCAGAAGCTGCCGCCTGGTCTTTTTTTCATGGGGATCGAAGAGAAGATCCCAGCTGCGGCCGGTGAGCTGCAGGGTTGTTTCCTGCCCGAAGGGGAGCCCGTAGTCCCGCAGAGCGCAGAGAAAGCCGTAGCAGCGCTCCATGCCCTGCTGGGTGTCTGTGCGGAAGATGCCCCGGATCCGGCGGTGACCATGCTCGTAGAGCGCTCGCACCAGCATAGCAGCGCCGCCTGCATTGTCCTCATGGAGACAGTGCTGGCCGCGGACGTTCGGGCTTTTGGCAAAGAGGAAGAGCAGGGAGGTGCCGGCGGCGGACAGGGCATCATAGAGAGGGGCATTGGGGCTGGGCAGCGCGGAAAAGCCTTCCGTCAGGAGTGCCCGGGGCGGGGACTGAAGCAGACCTTCCAAATTTTTTCTCTCCCGCATAAAATCTCCGCCGTTTTCCAGAAGACGGAGGGCAAAGCCCTTTCCGCTCAGCGTGCGGTTCAGGGCGCCGTAGATGCCGGGAAAGATGTACTCTTCGGGCGAGGCCAGCATGACGGCGATCTGATTGTCCGTGGGATGGGGGCGGAGACCTGTCAGGAAAATGCCGCTGCCCTGACGCCGGCGAAGCAGTCCCCGATCTGCCAGCAGGCCGAGGGCTTTTCTGACAGTTTGCCGGCTCATGCCGAAGCGCTGACAGATGGCCTGCTCTGTGGGAAAGTGCTGCGTTCCCCGGGCCAGGCAGTCTTCGATTTCCTTTTCCAGCTCCTTCAGCAGCAGTTCGTATTTTTTCATAACATGTGTTCCTCTTAATGCATTAAGGGTTTTACGGAGGTAAAGCCTTCTTTATTCATCCATGAAAAAGAAAATTCCACATCATTTCGGATTTTT
Source organism: Dysosmobacter segnis (assembly GCA_963616545.1). Taxonomy (GTDB): domain Bacteria; phylum Bacillota; class Clostridia; order Lachnospirales; family Lachnospiraceae; genus Oribacterium. The sequence goes on from CAVELT010000016.1 coordinate 1,179, forward strand.
GACTGAATATTTCTTCTTTTTCTGGATATCATAGCGTTATTTTTTTGACAAAACAGACAAAATACAGGAAATCTTTTGAAAATCCGGAGATTTTTGCGCCTGATAAAAAGAAAACACCCATATTTCGACCGATAAATGGCTTGCTGACCAAATTTGTACTTTTATTATACAACAGCGCATTGAATTTGTCTTGTCTAATCTGACGAAACACTTGCAAAATGACGAAAAGAAATTGAAAATATGGCCAGAATTTGTGAAAATAAGTGCATCAAGAGAAGGGCAGAGGCGCTCTTCCGAAACCACTATTTAGGAGGGTAATATGAAAAAACAGTTCGGTGCGATCATGGTCGCAGCAGCAATGGCAACAACAGCTCTGGCAGGATGCGGAAGCTCCAGCACGACAACAACAGAGGCTGCTAAGGCAGAGGAGACCACGGTCGCTTCTACAGAGGAAGCTGTAGAGAAGGTTACAGAGGCCGCAAAGGAGAACACCTCCGGCGAGCTCATCACTGTCGGCTTCTCACAGGTTGGACATGAGTCCGATTGGCGTACTGCTTCCACCAATTCCGTTAAGGAAGCATTCTCAGAGGCCAACGGCTTCGATCTTCAGTTCGTTGACTGCGATAACGATTCCGAGGCGCAGCTGACCTCCGTACGTAACTTCATTCAGCAGCAGGTTGACTACATTATCATTGACCCGATCGTTTCCACAGGTTGGGACACCGTGCTGACAGAGGCGCAGGATGCCGATATTCCGGTTATCGTAATCGACCGTACCATCGATGATTCTGATAAGTATACCGCATGGATCGGAACCGAGACCAAGAACGAGGGCCTGGCAGCCGGCGCTTGGCTGAAGGAGTATGTAGCCGCTAAGGGCATCGATGATGTCAACATCCTTGTGATCTCCGGAACCACAGGATCTTCCGCACAGATCGGACGTTCCACCGGCTTCGATCAGTATGTTGAGTCTGAGGGCTGGAACAAGCTGGATGAGCAGACCGGTGATTTCACACAGGACGGCGGCCAGAAGGTTATGGAGTCCTATTGCAAGTCCTATGAGGGTAAGTTCAACGTAGTGGTTTGCCAGAACGATAACGAGGCCTTCGGCGCCATCGATGCGATGAAGGCAGCCGGCGTTTCCTACGGCGCTGACGGCGATGTGATCGTCATCTCCTTCGATGCATGTAAGGCAGGTCTCCAGATGGTTCTGGACGGCGACATCAATGCAGACTTCCAGTGTAACCCGCTGCAGGGACCGGATTGTGCAACCATTGTTAAGCAGATTGCAAATGATGAGTCCTTCGAGAAGACAACCTTCATGGCAGAGCCTTGGTACGCACATGATGATACTGTAAAGAGCGTAACTTATACCAATGCAGCCGGCAGCGAGGTAACAGAGGATATGATCGTTGTTGATCAGTCTATCGTTGATGCCGGTTACTAAAAAGAACAGACAGATGCTTTGAACGTTTGAAAGCGATCTGACAGAAAGTGGGAGGCGGGCGCATCAAACCGCCTCCCCTTTTCCAACTACGGAAGGATAAAAACGATATGGCTAATGAAGAAAATGTATTGATCCGAATGCGGAATATCACAAAAACCTTTCCGGGTGTAAAGGCACTGGATCATGCCCAGCTGACGCTCCGTAAGGGAGAAATTCATGCACTGATGGGAGAAAACGGTGCAGGAAAGTCCACCATTATCAAATGCCTGACAGGTGTTTATGAGCGGGATGAGGGCGAGGTATACATGGATGGCGTAGAAGGAAATATCCATAATCACTCCACCATGGATGCGCAGAACATCGGTATTGCTACCGTATACCAGGAGGTCAATCTCTGCCCCAACCTGAGTGTGGCGGAGAACCTGTTTATCGGCCGTGCGCCGCAGACAAAATTCCATACGGTGGACTGGAAGACCATGAACCGGAAGGCCCAGGAGCTGATGGACAGCCTGCAGATCGAGGTGGATGTCACCAATACACTGGAAAATTATTCCATCGCCATTCAGCAGATGATCGCCATTGCGCGAGCTGTGGATATGGACTGCCGAGTGCTGATCCTGGACGAGCCCACATCCTCTCTGGATGACAGCGAGGTAGAGAAGCTCTTCGGCATGATGAACAAGCTGAAGGCAAAGGGCGTAGGCATCCTCTTTGTTACCCATTTCCTGGAGCAGGTATATGCGGTCTGCGACCGGATTACCGTCATGCGGAACGGCACCTTCGTGGGAGATTATCCCATTGCTGAGCTGCCCAGGGTCAAGCTGGTGGCCGCCATGCTGGGCAAGGATTTCGACGACCTCGCTTCCATCAAGAAGGAGGGCACCGCGGATGCTGCGAAGAATGCACTGGCCTACCGCGCAGAGGGGCTGAGCCACAAGGGAACCATCAAACCCTTCAACTTTGAGATTCATCAGGGCGAGGTAGTCGGACTGGCCGGACTGCTGGGAAGCGGACGTTCCGAGCTGGTGCGCTGTATTTACGGCGTGGATACGGCCCAGACCGGAAAGCAGGAGATGGGCGGCAAGGAGGTGCACATCAAGGCACCCATCGATTCCATCAAGCTGGGTATGGCATATCTGCCGGACGACCGGAAGCTGGACGGCTGTATCGCCGGTTTGTCGGTGCGTGAAAACATTATCATCGCTCTGCAGGCCCGGAACGGACTCTTCAAGAAGATCCCCATGGCAAAGCAGAACGAAATTGCGGATAAGTTCATCAAGATGCTGCAGATCAAGACGGCATCCCGGGAAACGCTGCTGGGACAGCTTTCCGGCGGTAATCAGCAGAAGGTGATCCTTGCCAGATGGCTGGCCACGGATCCGAAGCTTCTGATTCTCGATGAGCCGACCCGCGGTATCGATATCGGAACCAAGACAGAGATCCAGAAGCTGGTGCTGCAGTTTGCAGAGCAGGGCATGAGCGTGGTCTTCATCTCTTCAGAGATCGAGGAAATGCTGAGAACCTGCAGCCGCATCATCATCCTTCGAGACGGCGAGAAGGTGGGAGAGCTGGATTCCCATGAAGTGGATCTGACACAGGAAGCAGTCATGAATGCGATTGCAGGAGGTGAGAACGAATGAGTACCTTTAAAAAGCTGAGAAAGAATCCGCTTTTCCTTCCGGTAATATGTATGATCCTTGTGCTGCTGATCAATGTCTTCAAGGATCCCGGCTTCTTCTCCATCGGCATCAAAAACGGCGTTCTGTACGGACGAATCATCGACATTCTGAACCGCGGCAGTGAGATTGCCATCCTGGCAGTGGGCATGACGCTGGTGGTTGCGGTTTCTGCCGGAACCGATATTTCCGTGGGCTCGGTAATGTCTCTGGCAGCCTGTGCGGGCTGCGTGATGCTGACGGGCTTCGGCAATACCTCCGTGACCAGCATTATTCGTCCCATCTGGGTCGGCGTTGTGGTCGGCATCCTCTGCGGTGCGCTCTGCGGTGCGTGGAACGGTGCCATGGTGGCCAAGCTGAAGATTCAGCCCATGGTGGCCACGCTGATCCTGTATACGGCAGCCCGGGCCATCGGCCTTCTGCTTTGCTCCAACCAGATCACCTACATCCGGTATGAGCCTTACAAGTATCTCGGCAACTTCCTGCCGAACTGCCCGATCCCCACACCGATCCTGGTGACGATCGTGGTGCTGATCCTGGCGGAGCTAGTGCTGAAGAAGACGTCTCTCGAGCTGTATGTGCAGTCTGTAGGCATCAACGGCAGAGCCTCCAAGATCTGCGGTATCAATTCCGATATGATCTGCTGGATCTGCTACATTATCTGCGGCCTCTGCGCCGGCATTGCCGGTATGGTGGCTTCCTCCAGAATCTATTCGGCAGACTCCAACAACATCGGCCTTAACTATGAAATGGATGCCATTCTGGCAGTTGCACTGGGCGGCAACTCCCTCGGCGGCGGCAAGTTCAACATGGCAGGCTCCATCATTGGTGCATATACCATTCAGACCATTACCACAACCCTGCTGGCTATGGGCGTCTCTACAGACCAGGCGCCGGTGGTGAAGGCCATCATCGTGGTATTGATCGTTGTGGTTCAGGCACCGGTATTCAAGTCCTGGGTTGAGAAGAAGCTGCAGGCAAAGCAGGCAGCGAAGGAGGTGGCAGGATGAACGCAATGAAAAATACCCTGACCAAAAAGAAAAAGCTCAGCGGAAACAATCTTCTGCTGGTGATCACCATCATTCTCTTTGCGGTGATGTATGCGGGCGGCTGCGTGATCTATGCCGGCAAGGGCTTCATGCATTTCCAGACCTTTCTGAATCTGCTGATCACCAATGCGGGTCTCATCTGCGTGGCCTGCGGCATGACCTGTGTCATGATTGCCGGCGGTATTGATATTTCCGTGGGATCACTGATCGCACTGGACTGCATGATCCTGGCAGACGGCATGACCAACCATGGCTGGAATGCCATCTTTGCCGTAGTATTTGTACTCGTCCTGGGACTGGTTTTCGGTACCGTGCAGGGCTTCCTGGTGGCCTATCTGGAGATTCAGCCCTTTATCGTCACCATGGCGGGCATGTTCTTCGCCCGCGGCATGACAGCCGTGATCAATACGGAGCAGGTGTCCATCACCGAGGCCGCCAACAAGCTGTTCTACGGCTGGGCCAATGCGAAGATCCTGCTGCCGGAGTGCCTCGGCTACATGGGCAAGAAGAAGATGATCATTCCCTTCATCCGTCCGACGGTGATCGTGGCCTTGCTGGTGGCTGTCATCATTTTCCTGGTGCTCAAGTATTCGAAGTTCGGCCGTGTGCTCTATGCCGTAGGCGGCAATGAAATGTCTGCCAGAATGATGGGCCTGAACGTGCGGAAAACCAAGATGCAGGCCTATATCCTGTCCTCCTTCCTGTGCTCCATCGGCGGCGTGCTGTTCTGTTTGAACACCATGACCGGTGCCGTGACCCAGGCCAAGGGCTTTGAGATGAACGCCATCGCCTCCGCAGTTATCGGCGGCACACTGCTGACCGGCGGTGTCGGCAACATCATCGGTACCTTCTTCGGTGTGCTGATCACCGGTACCATCGATCAGCTGGTCATGACGAACGGCAAGCTCCTGTCCAGCTGGTCCAACATTCTGACCGCTGCACTGCTGTGCTTCTTCATCCTGCTGCAGAGTATCTTTGCACTGCTGAAAAACCGCAGCAAGTAAGCATTTATGCATGATAAAAGAGCAGATTTCTATGGGTTTCATGGGAATCTGCTCTTTTTAGGTGTACAAATCCCCGCGGATACCTTACAATAACACTGATTGTTCAGAAGGTCAGGACTCAGGCCAGATGCCGCCGCCGCTGCGGATGCCCTGCCATCGGAACAGGAAAAACAAACGGGCAACCCATTGGACCCGTCGAAAAAACAAAAAAAGAGAGGGGAATGCATTTCCTGCCGCGGGAGAGACGAAGGCGGCAGGATCGCTTTGTGCATTCTAAAGGACGAAACAGTGATTATTTTAGTGGACTTTGAAAACACACATGTAAACGGTATGAACGGCTATACCTACCTGAACGAGACAGATACTGTAGTGGTGTACTACAGCGACGAGAATTCAGCAGTGACCCGGGGAATGGTGGAGGATCTGAAGAGCCGCGATGTGAATGTACGCATGGTGAAGCTGCTGAAGCAGCATGCCAATGCGCTGGATATGTACATTGCGTCAACCACAGGAATGTTCCTGGACACCGGCGAGAAGATCTGCATTGTCTCCAAGGACAAGGGCTATGCCGCCGTGCGGGACTTCTGGCACAGTCTGCGGGGTGCGGAGATCCTGCTGGGAGAGACCATTGAGGAGTGCTTCCTGCATTCTGTATCCAATGATGATCCCCGCATTCGCCGGGTGAAGGAGCGGAGTCAGAAGGCGCTGCTGACCAATGCCTTCGAAACCATGAACAGGATTCCGACCCGTCCTACGCTGAGCCGCGCCAATGCACGGAGAAGACGGAACGAGGAGCTGGATACCACGAAGAATCTGGAGCCGGTGACCATTCTGCCGAACCCGCTGCTGAAGCAGGTTCCGGCACTGTCGACAACTGCGGAGCTGCCGACAGTGCCGGCGGAAAGCCATGCTGCTGTGACAGAGAGCATTCAGATTGAGGATGCGCTGCCGGTTTCCGTGGATAATGTCGGCGCTTCTGCCGGGGAGTCGGGCGCGGGTTCTCTGAATCGCGGCGGCTATACCAATCTGCGGCCCGAGACTGCTGACAGAAGGAACAATTCCCGGCGGCCTGGAAGGGACAATCGAGGCAGTCGGAACCGAAGCGAGCGGCGCAATCAGAGCGAGGCGGTGTTCTACGGAGAGGAGCGCCTGCCGGAAAACAATGAGGAAAGCAAGGCGGCCGGAAAGCTGCAGGAGCAGAAGGCGGCACAGCAGGCCGAGGAAAAGGCTGCTTCTGTGAAGGAAAAAGCAGCTTCTGCGGAAAAGCAGGAGAAGCTGGCGGAAGAGGCAGAGAAGAAGACCACGATTTTGAATGAGAAGGAGAACAGCGGACGTGTGCTGCCCCGGATCAATAAGAATCAGATTCGCTTCGTTTATGATCCGGCGACCGGCACCATGAAGAAGCTGGAAGCAGGTTCAGAGACAGAGGCCGCTGCGGAAGAAAAAGCAGAAGAGACACAGCAGGCCGCTGCGCCGGAAGCTGCTGAAAATGAAGCTGCTGCGGAAACGGAGACAGTGACAGAGGCGGAAGAAACAGAGGCTGTCGCAGAAACGGAGGTAGACGAGGAGGCTTCCGCTGAGGAGACGGAACCGGTTTCTCTGGAGGCACTGGGCATTGTGCCGATGGAGGCATTTGAAAAGTATGCGCCCGGCTGCAATACGCCGCATCAGTACTATATCAAGCTGGTGAAGCGCTTCGGCAAGCCGGTGGGCAAGGCCGTCTTCGGCGTGACCAAGAAGGAAATGCAGGCGGAGCTGAAGAGAAGAAAGCAGCTGACGGAGGAAACGACAGAGTCTGCTGAAACGGCAGAAGCAGCAGAGAACACAGAAGTGGCAACGGAGACATGGTCTAAGACGGAACAGATCATGAAGCTGGCCGGCGAGATGTACACTGCGATGGCGGAGTCAGTGGAAAGGATAAGAAATGCCAGAGTGTCGAAGGCTGCGGAAGCTGAAGTGTCTGCTGAAGAAAGCATCGAGGAGGAGCATCCGGTGGTGGAGGCCCTGCCGGTGCACCCGGAAGA
>CAVELT010000017.1:0-26133 GCA_963616545.1 Dysosmobacter segnis
GAAAGAAGCAGCTCTCCCCGATCATGGAGCCGAGGCTCACATAGCCGGTGACCAGTACGATCAATATCAGCAGGAGCAGCAAAACAATCGCCACCCGCCAGTCAAACATAATGATCAGCGCACCGGTACAGGCCACGCCCTTGCCGCCTCTGAGATGCGGCAGAAAGGTAAAGGTATGCCCGAGAATGGCGCCGAAGCCGGTATACATCACCAGCAGTGTCGTCGTTTCCTCTCCCGGCTTCCAGAGAAGATGCAGCAGAAGCACCGGGACCACGGTTTTCGCGATGTCCATCAGAAGCACGGTGAAGCCCGCCTTCTTGCCCAGCGCCCGGGTCACATTGGTGCTGCCGGGATTGCCGGAGCCCACCTCAAAAATGTCCACGCCCTGGGATTTGGCATAAAGATAGCCGTTGGGAATATTTCCGAAAAGGTAGCCCACCACCAGGGCAATCACAATCTGCTGAATGCTCATACCTTTTCCTCGCCTCTTTCACGAATGATGAAGCGAAGGGGCGTACCCACGAAGCCAAAGGCCTCCCGCACCTGATTTTCGATGTATCTGGTATAGGAGAAATGCATTAGCTCCCGGTCGTTGACAAAGATCACGAAGGTAGGCGGCTCCACACCGATCTGGGTCATGTAGAACAGCTTCAGGCGCTTGCCCTTATCGGAAGGCGGCTGCTTCATGGCCGTTGCCCGGGTCATGATCTCATTCAGCACGCCTGTCTTGATGCGCAGTGTCTGATTCTGCCGCACCAGATCCACCAGATCAAAGATCTTGTTCAGGCGCTGTCCGGTTTCCGCGGAAATGAAGAGGAACTCCGCATAGTCCATATAGGCGAACTTTTCCTTCAGCTTCAGCGTAAACTCCTGCATGGTCTTGTCGTTCTTTTCAATGGCATCCCATTTGTTGACGCAGATGATGACGCCCTTGCCGGATTCATGTGCGATACCGGCGATTCTCGCATCACCGTCCGTCACACCCTGGGTCGCATCGATCAATACCAGGCAAATGTCGGCGCGATCCACAGCCGCAACGGTCCGAATAACAGAATAACGCTCGATGTCATCTGTGATCTTGCCCTTCCGGCGGATACCTGCCGTATCGATAAAGACAAAATGCTCGCCGTTATGCACCAGCTCTGTATCAATGGCATCTCTGGTGGTGCCGGCCACATCCGAGACAATGACGCGGTTCTGCCCCAGCAGCTTGTTGATCACAGAGCTCTTGCCCACATTGGGCTTGCCGATCAGGGCAATCTTCACATAATCATTGTCGGAAGCATCTGCCAGCTCCTTGGGGAAATGCTTCACCACCTCATCCAAGAGGTCACCGATTCCCATCTGATTGACCGAGGAAACGCCGAAGGGATCTCCGAGGCCCAGATTGTAGAACTCGTAAATGTCATTGCCGAACTTCTGGAAATTGTCCACCTTGTTGACACAGAGCACCACGGGCTTGCCGGACTTCCGCAGCATGTCCGCCACCTCATAGTCCGCATCCACCACGCCGGTACGCACATCCGTCACAAAAATGATCACATCTGCCGTATTGATGGCCAGCTCCGCCTGGGAACGCATCTGCTGCAGGATAATATCTCCCGACTCCGGCTCGATACCGCCTGTGTCCACCAGTGTGAATTTATGGTTCAGCCACTCTCCCTCTGCATAGATACGGTCCCGGGTAACGCCCGGCGTATCCTTCACGATGGAGATCTGCTTTCCTGCGATCAGATTAAAAAGTGTGGACTTTCCGACATTGGGACGGCCCACCACCGCAACAATTACTTTTCTCATCTTTTTCTCCGTTTTCTTTAACACAACAGCTATGTTTTACCATAGATCTTTTGTTTAGGCAATTGTTTTGGTAAATGCAAAAGAGAGAGACGCATCTCTGCGTCTCTCTCCCGTAAAGCTTTCAGAGCTTACTGTACTTTAATTACTTGTTGTACATATCAAGCAGCTTCTTCAGGTGCTCGTATCTCTCCTTAGCCTCTTCCTCGTTCTTTGCATCCAGCTTAGCTGCACGCTCAGGGTTCTTCAGAGCAAGTGACAGGTAACGTACCTCGCCCTTCAGGAAGTCCTGATAGCCCTCGTACTTCGGCTCCTTGGAATCCAGAGTGAACTTCTTGTCGCCGCCCAGCGGGTTGAAACGGAAGTTGTTCCAGTATCCGGACTCAACAGCCAGCTTCTCCTCGGTCATAGCCTTAGCCATGCCCTTCTTGATGCCGTGGTTGATACAAGGTGCATAAGCGATGATCAGGGACGGTCCCGGATATGCCTCAGCCTCAGCAATAGCCTTCACAGTCTGCTGCATGTCAGCGCCCATAGCGATATGTGCTACATATACATAGCCATAGGACATTGCGATGCCTGCCAGATCCTTCTTCTTGGTCTCCTTACCGCCGGCTGCGAACTGCGCAACAGCACCGGTCGGAGTAGACTTGGAAGACTGTCCGCCTGTGTTGGAGTAAACCTCGGTATCGTAAACCATCACGTTGATGTCCTTGCCGGAAGCAAGTACATGATCCAGTCCGCCGAAACCGATATCATAAGCCCAACCGTCACCACCGAAGATCCACTGGCTCTTCTTAGCGAGGAAGTCCTTATTCTTAACCAGATCCTTGGAGATCTCGTCTGTCTTGTCTGCCAGAGCAGCTACCAGCTTCTCTGTTGCCACACCGTTGGTTGCGCCAACTGTGAAGGTATCCAGATACTCCTGGCAAGCATCCTTAACAGATGCATCTGCCTCAGCCAGTCTCTCAACCTGCTTCTTCAGTCTGTCACGGATTGCGTTCTGTGCGAGCAGCATACCATAACCGAACTCAGCGTTATCCTCGAACAGAGAGTTGTCCCAAGCCGGGCCCTGTCCCTTAGCGTTTACTGTGTACGGTGTGGACGGTGAAGAGTTACCCCAGATGGAAGAACATCCTGTTGCATTGGCAATGTACATTCTCTCACCGAAGAGCTGTGTGATGAGCTTAGCATACGGTGTCTCACCACAGCCCGGGCATGCGCCTGAGTACTCGAACAGCGGCTTCTTGAACTGAGATCCCTTAACAGAAACCTCCTTGAACTTAGCCACAACATCAGCCTTCTCCGGCAGCTTCTCAGCATAGTCGAAGTACTGCTGTCTGTTCAGGTTCTCACCGATCGGGGACATGGTCAGAGCCTTCTCACCCTTCTTGCCGGGACATACATTTGCGCAGGATCCGCATCCGGTACAGTCAAGAACAGAGGTCTTGATGCCGAACTTGTAGCCGGGCATGCCGGTCAGATCCTTTGTGGTGTTGCCTTCCGGTGCTGCAGCAGCCTCAGCCTCAGTATAAGCGAAGGGTCTGATGGCACCATGAGGACATACATAGGAACAGAAGTTACACTCGATACAGTTGTCCGGATTCCATACAGGAACGTTAACGGCAATGCCTCTCTTCTCGTAAGCAGCTGTTCCGGAAGGTGTTGTACCGTCTACATACGGCTTGAAAGCGGATACCGGCAGGTTGTTTCCTTCCTGAGCGGAAACGGCATTCTGGATGTTGTTGACGAAATCAAGAACGTCCTTCTTGCCCTCTGTCTTATCCTTAAACTCAAGGCCTTCATCTGCGCAGTTGGCCCAGTCAGCCGGAACCTCAACCTCTTCGAAGGCATTTGCACCGGCATCGATAGCTGCCCAGTTCTTCTTAACAACGTCCTCACCCTTACGGCCGTAGGTCTTCTGAGCCGCATCCTTCATGAGCTTGTTTGCCTCAGCAGGAGGGATGATGCCTGTCAGTGTGAAGAAAGCAGACTGCAGAATGGTGTTGATACGTGTCGGGCCCATGCCTGTCTCAATACCGATCTTTACACCGTTAATGATGTAGAACTTGATCTTGTGATCAGCCATGTACTTCTTCATCTGGCCGGGAAGGTGATTTGCAACCTCATCCTTGCTCCATGCGCAGTTCAGAAGGAAGGTACCGCCGTCAACCAGCTCCTGTACCATGTTGAACTTGGTTACGTATGCCGGATTGTGGCAGGCAACGAAGTTTGCTCTATGGATCAGGTAGGTAGACTTGATCGGCTTCTTACCGAAACGCAGGTGAGACATGGTAACGCCGCCGGACTTCTTGGAATCATAATCGAAGTAAGCCTGAGCATACATGTCAGTGTTGTCACCGATGATCTTGATGGAGTTCTTGTTGGCACCTACAGTACCGTCGGCACCGAGACCCCAGAACTTACAGTTAACGGTTCCCTCCGGTGTGGTAACCAGCGGAGCGCCGACCGGCAGTGAGAGATAGGTTACATCATCGTTGATGCCGATGGTGAATCTCTTCTTCTCTGTGTTGTTGTAAACAGCAACGATCTGTGCCGGTGTGGTATCCTTGGAACCAAGGCCGTAACGTCCGGACAGTACGGTGCAGCCTGCGAACTTGCTTCCCTGCAGAGCAGCAACAACATCCAGGTACAGCGGCTCGCCGATGGAGCCCGGCTCCTTTGTTCTGTCAAGAACAGTGATCACCTTAGCGGTCTCCGGAATAGCGGAAAGGAAGGCCTCTGTAGAGAACGGTCTGTACAGTCTTACCTTCACAACGCCGACCTTGGCACCCTCTGTCTTCACGAGGTAGTCGATGGTCTCCTCGATGGTGTCGTTTACGGAACCCATGGCAATGATGACATGCTCAGCATCTGCAGCACCATAGTAGTTGAAAAGCTTGTACTCTGTTCCGAGCTTGGCATTTACCTTGTCCATGTACTCCTGAACGATTGCCGGAAGTGCATCATAGTAAGGGTTGGATGCCTCACGAGCCTGGAAGAAGATATCCGGGTTCTGTGCAGAGCCTCTCTCAACAGGATGGTTCGGATTCAGGGCATTGGCTCTGAACTCGTCAACATACTGCCAGTCTACCATATCCTTCAGATCCTCGTAGTCCCACTCCTCGATCTTCTGAATCTCGTGAGAGGTTCTGAAGCCGTCGAAGAAGTTGATGAAAGGAACCTTGCCCTTCAGAGCAGACAGATGTGCAACCGGGGTCAGATCCATAACTTCCTGTACGGAAGATTCGCAGAGCATAGCGCAGCCGGTCTGACGGCAGGCCATAACATCAGAGTGATCACCGAAGATGGAAAGTGCGTGAGAAGCAACTGCACGGGCAGATACATCAAACACACCGGGAAGCTGCTCACCGGCAACCTTGTACAGGTCCGGGATCATCAGCAGAAGACCCTGAGAAGCGGTGAAGGTGGTGGTCAGAGCACCGGCAGCAAGGGAGCCGTGTACTGCACCGGCAGCACCAGCCTCAGACTGCATCTCGGTAACCTGTACGGTCTCGCCGAGGATGTTCTTTCTTCCTTCTGTTGCCCACTCATCTACATGCTCGGGCATGACGGATGACGGCGTGATAGGAAAGATCGCAGCGACTTCTGAAAATGCATAAGATGCATGTGCAGCAGCCTGGTTTCCATCCATAGTTTTCATTTTTCTTGCCATAAGAATTCCTCCTAAAAAAATGAATAGCCACATTGGATGCGGTTAGTTATATGAGAACCCACACGGGACATCATACACATAGAACAGTATAGCATTTTCCGTTTAAAAAGCAAAGAAAAACCATTCGGTACAAAATAAAATACAATCATTTTGCACGAAGATAGTTACATATACCTAACTCAGCATCGTGTACTATGTCCAATTTTGCCAATACTCCTTCGTAAAAATAAACAGACAGGAGCCGGACCAGCCCCTGTCTGTTTGGTTATTTTTTTGTCATTCCTGATAACTTATTCACAGAGTCCTGTTTTCATTCTGTCAGGATTCTCCCGGGCCTCCGGAAATCACGTCATCTCCGCCGGAAGGACCGCCGTCCGAAATCACCGGTCCCTGAGAAACTGTCGTATCGGTCTTCGTGGTCTCCGGTGCAGGAGAAGCCTGCGTCTGCGCCGCCGTTGTTGCTGCCGTACTGCTTTCCGCTGCCGCTGTGCTTTCTGCTGCCTTGCTGCTCTCTGCTGCCGCACTCTCCGCGCTGCTGCTTTCTGCCGCACTGCTGCTCTCCGCTGCCGTGGTTGCACCTTCCGCATACTTCTTCGGCGTATGTCCCTTGTAGCTCGTATAGTGATCCTTCACCTTCTCGGTCTTGCCGTTTGTGGTGATGATCTTATAGGCCTGCCACTCCGAGCCTGCGGAGCCGCTGCTCTCGCTGCCCTCTGCGGGTGTGATGATCTGCGCCGCCGGTACCGGCAGATCCTTCACCTTCTCTGAGGTCAGCTCCCATGTAACGCCCTCCGGCAGAATCCGCACGCCGTAGATGGAAATGGTCAGGCTCTGATCGGAATAGCTTGCACGAATGCCGATGGGATAATCGGAATTGTTCACAAACTGGTAATCCGGTCCCGGCCAGGATACGGTAGCATCCATGCCCGGCGTTACATAGGTAGGTGCAAAGGTATGGGACCGCCGATAGGTCGTTGTCAGACCGGCACGGAACACCGCATTGTACAATGTCGTGGATACCTGGCAGACACCGCCGCCTACCTCCTGCACCACTTCGCCGTTGTTGTAGGCCGGCGCGCCGCCGTAGCCCTTGTCCTCTGTTCTCTGTCCCACTGTATCATTGAAGGAAAATTCCTGGCCCGGCTTCACTACCGTTCCGTTCAAGGCCTTCGCCGCCAGCTGAATGTTCTTGTTCCGCACAGCGTTGGAGGTGGTCTTCGTGGTATAGCTGCCAATGGTGGTGTACTTGCTCTTAACAGAGCCGGAAGGAGAAACCGCATTGCCGACCGCAGTGATTTCCTCCGTATAATTTCCGGCAGAAAGCGCCGCCAGCACCTTTTCTGCCGTAGCGTCCGCATCGATCTCGTAGCCGTCCTTGCTGCCGCCGAAAACAAAGTCACCCTTTTCGCTGTCATAGCCGGTGAGGCCGCCGTTGGTGGCAGACATCTTCCATACCAGCGCAAGCTGCGTCATTTCATCCTTTATTGTATCGGTGAAGTCCGGCAGCTGCAGTGCATAATCCGCCTGCGGCGCGGCACTGCTGCTTTCCGCACTGCTCTCCTCTGTGCTCTCCTTAGCTTTGCTCTTCTCCTTTTCCTTCTCAGCAGACTCCTTAGCTGCATTCTCTGCCGCCATGGAGGAAGCGATGCCGTCCCGCTTACTGTCATAATCCGCAAAGATCTGATCTACATAGCTTTTTAATGTTTCCTGAATCAGATCCGGCACAGCAAACTCACTCTTCGTCGGCCGAATGGCCACGGAAGCATAGGGGCTGCTGACCTCCACACGTTCCTCGGTTCCCTCATCATCTGTACCGCCGCCGGAGCTCTCCTGCTGCTTCTGACTTTCCGCCTCCAGGTCAACCATAGTAAAGGAATCCAGATTCGGATTCGGGTTTTTCACCGTCAGTGACCAGCTGTAGCTCTCCTGCAGCTTGGCCAGAACCTCATCCTCCGTCATGCCCTTCAGATTCAGAAGCTCTGCATTCGGTGCCAGAGCCGAATAATCCAGGTACAGGTCGGTATTGATCACATTCTGATCCAGCACCAGTGCCGTGGTTTCCGCGACCTCACTCTCCTCTGCCGTTCTTTGTCCCAGAAGCCCGCTCTTAAACAGTGCCGCTGCACCGATCACCAGAACTGCCGCTGCCACAACGCCGCCGACAGCCAGTCCCGTCCTGCCGTTCCCGCCTTTGCCGCGGCGGTTCCGGGAGCCGCCGTAGCCTCCGCTGTAGCTGCTTCTGCTGCCGCTGGTGCCGGATTTCCCGGTCTCCCGGCTGTAAGTGCCTCTTTCGTTTACCTTATTCCGGGCATTTCTGCCCCTTGACGCCCCGCGTGCCCGGGAGCCTCCCCGTCTCTCATCATTGTAGTCTCTGTTCATCTGCTCACCTGCTCTATATTCTGTCACCTAAAAGATTTTTCAAACCGCCCGTTCTCCTCTTTCATCTGAAAAATTTAGAAAATTTTTAGATTTATTTCCAGTCGGTGCTACTTATCTTATCACATTTGCAGGTTTTGTATATCGCTATTTTGATAAAAAACAATTGACGAATGTCTTAAGACAGATAAAAAAATGCCCTGCCTCCCGAAGGAAAACAGGGCATCTTAAATGCTATTACTTTACAACAAAATTTACGATTTTTCCGGGAACATAAATTTCCTTCACAATGTTTCCCGTCAGCTTATCGGCAACCGCAGCCTTGGCCTTTTCCAGTACGGATGCCTTGTCCTCATTCTGCTGAATCAGGATCACGGCTCTGGTTTTTCCGTTCTGCTGTACCGGAATCTCCAGCTCATCGGTCTTCATAGCCTCTTCGTCATACTCCGGCCAGCCGCCGTGGAATACGGTATCCTCGCCGCCCAGATCATGCCAGCACTCCTCTGCCATATGGGGTGCGAAGGGAGCCAGAAGGATGGAGAAGGTCTTCAGTGTCTCCTTATCCATGCCGCCGTGCTTCTTGGCCAGATCCACCATGGCATTGTTGTACTCCATGAAGCCGGAAACCACAGTATTCAGTGAAAAGGCTTCAAAACGCTGCTCAATGTCATGCACCAGATTGTGGCGAAGACGAATCATATCCTTGGTCGCCTCGATGTCCTTGTCCTTGGACTCCTGCACCAGATTATAGAAGCGGTTCAGGAAGCGGTACACACCGTCGATACCGCGGTCGTCCCACTCGGCATCCAGCTCAGGCGGGCCCACAAAGAGCTCATAGAGCCGGAGGGCGTCACAGCCGTAGTCACGTACCAGATCATCCGGAGAAACAACATTACCCTTCGACTTCGACATCTTGATGCCGTTCTTTCCGGTGATCATACCCTGGTTGAAGAGCTTCGTGAAGGGCTCATCAAAGCCGATCACACCGATGTCGTACAGGAACTTGGTCCAGAAACGGGAATACAGAAGGTGCAGCACCGCATGCTCTACGCCGCCGACATACATATCCACCGGCAGAAGCTTATCGGCCTTCTCCCGGTTCACCAGCTCCTGATCGTTGTTGACATCCACATAGCGCAGGAAGTACCAGGAGGAGCCTGCCCACTGGGGCATGGTATTGGTTTCCCGCTTTGCCGGGCCGCCGCAGTTCGGACACTTGCAGTTCACCCAGTCTGTCATGGCAGCCAGCGGAGACTCTCCGGTACCGGTGGGCTCATAGTTCTCCACCTCCGGCAGCCGCAGCGGAAGCTCGCTCTCCGGCACAGCCACATTGCCGCAGCTCGGGCAGTGCACGATAGGGATCGGCTCGCCCCAGTATCTCTGGCGGGAGAATACCCAGTCACGCAGCTTGTAGCTGACGGTCTTCTTGCCGAAGCCCATCTTCTCGATCATCAGCGGCGCTTCCTTCTTCAGGACAGCAGACTCCATGCCGTTCCACTCACCGGAGTTGATCATCGTGCCGGCTGCCTCGGTATAGGCCTCCTGCATATCCTCGATCTCCTTGCCGTCCTTTGCAATGACCTGAATGATGGGCAGGTCAAACTTCTTGGCAAAGGCAAAGTCTCTGGCATCATGGGCCGGCACGCACATGATGGCGCCGGTGCCGTGATCTGCCAGTACATAATCGGAAATCCAGATCGGCGCCTTCTTGCCGTTCAGCGGGTTCACCGCATAGCTTCCGGTAAACTCACCGGTCTTGTCCTTGTCATTTACCGACATACGGTCCACATTGGACTTATTGGCAGCCATCTGCACATAGCGCTCCACTGCCTCACGATGCTCGTCTGTGGTCAGCTTCTTCACCATGGGATGCTCCGGTGCCAGCACCAGGAAGGTAGCGCCGTGAAGGGTATCCGGTCTGGTGGTGAACACGGTCAGCTTCTCGTCGGAATTCTCGATGCCGAAGTCCACCTCTGCACCGTAGGAGCGGCCGATCCACTCGGTCTGCATCTTCTTTACTTTCTCCGGCCAGTCCAGCTTGTCCAGATCATCCAGCAGTCGATCTGCATAGGCCGTGATCTTCAGCATCCACTGACGCAGATTCTTCTTGGTTACCGGTGTACCGCAGCGCTCGCACTTGCCGTCTACCACCTCTTCGTTGGCAAGGCCGGTCTTGCAGCTGGGGCACCAGTTGATGGGGAACTCCTTCTCATAGGCAAGTCCCTTCTTGAACATCTGCACAAAGATCCACTGCGTCCACTTATAGAACTTCGGATCTGTGGTGTTCAATTCCATGTCCCAATCATAAAGGGCATTGATCTGCTTCAGCTGACGCTTGATGTTCTCCACGTTCTTCTTCGTGGTAATGGCCGGATGAATGCCCATCTTGATGGCATAGTTCTCCGCCGGAAGACCGAAGGCATCCCAGCCCATGGGATGGATCACATACTTACCCTTGATCAGCTGATAACGGGACCAGGCATCGGAGATCACATAGCCTCTCCAGTGTCCTACATGCAGACCGGAGCCTGAGGGATACGGGAACATATCCAGACAGTAGTACTTCTCCTTCTTGCCGTCATTGGCATTGATGGGATTCTGATCCCAATAGGCCTGCCATTTCTTTTCTATCGCTTCATGATTGAATCTTGCCATGGTTTTCTCCTTACCGTTTTTTCCTTTGTGCATTGCACAGCAATTAATTATAAATCAATTTATGCATTCGTCAACCGTTCTGCGGTTCCTTCCGACATACGTCCTTGGAATTGCTGGCATGCTCTGCCCGGAAAAAGTCATAAACCCGCCGGGCGGAATAGTCATCCATGTGCGGACAGGCCGAAAGCTCCTCCAGAGATGCCGAGCGTACATGATCTACATCCTTGAACTGCCGAAGCAGTGCCCGCTTCCGCACCAGTCCCACACCGGGAATATCATCCAGAATGGAGCGGATCTGTTCGCGGCTCCGCAAAGAACGATGGTACTCAACAGCAAAGCGGTGCACTTCATCCTGGATCCGCGTCAAAAGCTTAAAGGCTTCTCCGGTCAGCGAAAGCGGCAGCTCCTCGTCATGATAGAGGAGGGCCCGGGTCCGGTGCCGGTCATCCTTCACCATGCCGCACACTGTTACCGAATGAATGTCCAGATTCTCCAGTACCTCTTCGCAGATATGGACCTGTCCCTTGCCGCCGTCCATGAGAATCAGATCCGGAAAGCTGGAAAAGGAGCCCAGCTCGTTCTTTTTTCCCTTGGCAGCATTCTCTGCCATTTCCTTCAGACCGTGCGTAAAGCGCCGCGTCAGCACCTCCCGCATGGAGGCATAGTCATCCGGTCCCTGCACAGACTGTATGCGGAACTTACGGTAATCATTGGGCTTGGGCCTTCCGTTGATATAGACCACCATGGAGCCCACGTTCTGCGCCCCGGATATATTGGAAATATCGTAAGATTCAATCCGCACCGGCGGCTTCGGCAGACCGATCACCTCGCCCAGCTCCTGAATGGCCTTATTGGTCTTCTTGTCCTGTTCCCGATACTGCTGGCTGTAACGGTTCATCAGAATTCCGGCATTGGTCACCGCCAGCTCCACCAGCTTTTCCTTCATTCCCTTCTGGGGCGCCCGCAGGACTACCCGTCTCCCCTTCGCCTGACTCAGCCATTCCGAAAGCACCTTCTCCTCCGGCAGCGGCGTCTGCACCCAGATCTCCCGGGGGATGAAGGGTGTCCCGTTGTAGTACTGCTGAATAAAGCTGGTGAGAATTTCCTCATCCGAGGCTTCCTGGTCAATGCTGATAAACTGATGGTCCCGTCCGATGATCTTGCCATCCCTGACAAAGAAGATCTGGATAATGCAGTCGTTCCACTGCCTGCGCATACCCACAATATCCCGGTCCTCCTGATCATAGGCCGTGATCTTCTGCCGGTTCTGCACCGCCTCGATGGCACGAATCAGATCCCGCATCTCCATCGCTGTTTCGAAATCCAGATTGTCAGAGGCCCGGCTCATCTTCAGAGAAAGCTCCTTCAGAATGTCTTCATATTTTCCGTTCAGAAAATCGATGGCTTCCCGCACTCGTTCCAGATAGACAGCCCGGGACTGACGGCCTGTACATGGACCGTCGCACTGCTTCATATCATAATAGATGCAGTGCCTCTCCAATGGATGATCCTCCGTAAAGCTTTTGTCGCAGTTCCGGATATGAAAGCTTTTCCGCAGCAGGTCCAGCACCTCCTGCACCTGCTCCATGGACGCATAAGGCCCGAAGTACTTTCCCCGGTCGTTCCGCCGCTTTCTCACAGAAATGATGCGGGGATACTGCTCATCCATGGTCACCTTGATATAAGGATAATTCTTATCATCCTTCAGCAGCGTATTGTACCGCGGCTTATACTCCTTGATCAGATTGGACTCAAGAATCAGTGCCTCCAGCTCCGAATCCACCACAATGTACTCAAAGCGTTCGATCAGACTCACCATCTGCTGGATCTTTGCTGATTTCTTATAGGATTTCTGAAAGTACTGCTTTACACGGTTGCGGAGGACCTTTGCCTTGCCCACATAAATCACCTCATCCTTGGGGCCATGCATCAAATAAACTCCCGGCATTGCCGGGAGCTTCTGAAGTTCCTCCTGAATCTGAAAACTGCTGTCGCTCATTCCCTGCCTCCGCTACACACTTTGTCAGCGCTTCTATTCTGCTGCCTTAAACGCCGTCCAGTCATAGCGGTTAGCCGCATTCCAGATCAGCCACTCCTCGCCGCCGCTGTCATAGACTGCCCGTATCTGCTCCTGCAGCTCCTCCGCACCGTACTCCAGGTGCTGCTCCAGATAGCTTGCCGTAAAGCCCTGCAGCCAGGGCCGCACCACAGCCTGGGATGCATCGGTGCTGTCAGCCTTAGCCTTCTTTAACGCCTTTTCAGAGCTTGCCATAGCGCTTTTTATCGTCTGATAGGGCTCCAGATCCGGATGTGCAAGCCCGAAATTGCCGTCTCCGTAGTGAGACGGATAAATCATGGGACACATGTAATCTGCCGCCGCCGACATTTCCCCGTAATCCTGTCCCACGGCCTCCGCATCCTCATAGGAGTCAATGATGGTGCCGAAAACATCCGTGGACATAAATATGCCGTACTCTGCCATTCTGTCGGACATGTACTGCACGAAGCGTGTGATAATTTCTGTTTTTCCGCAGTCTGCATCCTTATGTGCCACAGACTGCATGCCCTTTTCCGTGCAGAAGCGCACGTAGTCCAGCTGTACCTCATCGAAGCCGGCCCGGGCGCAGCCCTCTGCCACCGCATCCAGATATTCCCAATACTCCTGCTTATACGGATTTACCCAGCTCATGCCGGAATGGTCATAGAACAGTGTCCCGTCTTCCTTCTGCTCCATCAGGTCCGGCCGCAGCTCCGCCATATGCGGATCCCGGAAGCAGACCACTCTGGCTATGACATAGATGCCGTGGGAATGCAGGGTGCTCACCAGCTCCGGCAGATCCTTAATTGTCTTTGCCGATTCACCCAGGGTCTGCAGCGTCTCCGAATTCAGTTCGATCGCCAGCTTTCCTTCATCATTCTTGACGTCAATCACCACAGCATTCAGTTCTGTCTCATCAATATGCGAAATAATCTCCTCCATGCGGTCCGATCCCGCTGTGGAGTCCGTCAGGTAAATGCCTTTTACCTTCGTTCGTTCCCGACTGATCTCTTTTTTGACAAAGCTGTTCTCATCAGTCTTTTTCTCTTCTGCCGCTTTTGCTTCCTCTGCTTCCCGGGAGGCTTCCGCAAGGGATTCCTCCGCCAGAGACTCCTCCGCCAGCTCCGATTCATATTCCTGAAGCTCGCTGGATTTGTTGACATGGTAAACAAGCATATGCTTGCCGCAGCCCGTCATCAGAAGACCGGCCAGCAGTGTGAGACAGACAATCCGTACAAGCGTAAAAATCTTTTTCATATTTTACCTCGTATTTTCGCCTGTATGATAGGGACATTATACCACTTTATCGAATTTGCGCAACTCAATTTGGGAATCGGGCTATTCTATGACAATATTCGGTACCTGAATTTCGGAAATTTTTTCCAAAATAGTGCTGTGGACGCATCACAGGGAAGCTCACCCTTCGCAGTGCACTCCTATGATAACAAAAAAGGGAATCCGCCAAAGCAGATTCCCTTCTTTTCGTCACATATTCAGTTCAGGATCAGTCCTCAACCTTAACGATCTCACGCTTATTGTAAGAACCGCATGCCTTGCAGACTCTGTGAGGCATAACAAGCGCACCGCACTTGGAACACTTTACCAGGTTCATAGCACCCATCTTCCAGTTAGCTCTTCTGCTATCTCTATGTGCCTTTGAAGATTTATTCTTAGGACAAATTGACATACTTACACCTCCTTCGTCATACCGGGCCTTATATCCAAACGGTTTTGATTTTGTATTCAAGATACGCAGCGTTCAAAATACACTTGCGCGCTGCGCACTCGATAAACAATACTACATTTCCCTATGAAATGCAAGTACTTTTTGACAGGATTCCGAAGCTCAGCCCTCAACCAGTCTCAGGGTATCTCTTGCGATAGCCAGCTCCTCGTTGGTGGGGATCAGGAAGATCTTTACCTTGGAGTCGTCAGCAGAGATCAGTCTCTCCTCACCACGCACATCGTTTCTCTCATCATCGATCTTTGCGCCCAGGAAGCCCAGGTACTCCTCTACGATGAGCTTTCTGGTCTTCTTGTCGTTCTCGCCGACACCGGCAGTGAAGGCAATGGCGTCTACGCCGTTCATTGCTGCTGCATAGGAGCCGATGTACTTCGCCACTCTGTAGCGGAAAGCCTCCAGAGCCACCTCAGCCATGTGGTTGCCATCCTCTGCTGCCTTCTCTACATCACGGAAGTCAGAGGATACACCGGACAGACCCAGAACGCCAGACTTCTTGTTGAGGATGTTCAGCACCTCATCCACTGTCTTGTGCTCATGGTTGCAGATGAACTGAACCGCTGCCGGATCAATATCACCGGAACGGGTTCCCATGATCAGGCCCTCCAGCGGAGTCAGACCCATGGAAGTATCTACGCCCTTGCCGCCGATGGAAGCAGAGATGGAAGCACCGTTGCCCAGGTGGCATACGATAACCTTTGCCTTCTCCGGATCCAGGTTGCCGAAGCGGATGGTCTCCTTGGATACATAGCCGTGAGAGGTGCCGTGGAAGCCGTAGCGGCGGATGCTGTACTTCTCATAGTACTCTGTGGGGATAGCATAGTAGTAAGCCTTCTCCGGAAGCGTCATGCCGAAGGTGGTGTCGAATACAGCCACATTCTTCTTGCCCGGAACAACCTTCTCGCAGGCCTCGATGCCCATGAGGTTTGCCGGGTTGTGCAGAGGGCCGAGATCGAAGCAGGAGCGAACGATCTCCTTCACGCGCTCGTCCACAACGCAGGACTCGGTGATCTGTGTACCTGCATGGAGAACACGATGTCCGATGGCACCAATCTCGTCTACAGACTTTACCACACCGTGCTCTGCATCGGTCAGTGCATCAAATACCAGCTTAACAGCTACAGAGTGATCCGGAACCGCTGTCTCTACAACGAAATCCTCCTTGCCGGCTGCCTTGTGTGTCAGCTTGCTGCCGTCGATGCCGATTCTCTCCACCAGACCCTTTGCCAGTACCGACTCATCCTCCATATCGATCAGCTGATACTTGAGAGAGGAAGAACCGCAGTTTACTACCAGAATTTTCATGTAACTATATCTCCTTTATTTATTAACCGTTCTGCTGAGCCTGTACTGCAGTGATGGCAACCACACCTACGATATCGTCAGCGAAGCAGCCTCTGGACAGGTCGTTTACCGGCATGGACAGACCCTGAAGAACCGGACCGTAAGCGCCGGCCTTTGCCAGTCTCTGTACCAGCTTGTAGCCGATGTTGCCGGCCTCAAGGGACGGGAATACCAGTGTGTTGGCATGTCCTGCTACCGGGCTTCCCGGTGCCTTGGACTCACCCACTGACGGAACCAGAGCAGCATCCAGCTGCAGCTCGCCGTCCAGTGCCAGCTCAGGGAATCTCTCATGTGCGATCTTAACGGCATCAGCCACCTTGGTTACATCGTCATGCTTTGCAGAGCCCTTGGAAGAGTAGGACAGCATAGCCACCTTCGGCTCAGCGCCAACCAGCATCTTGAAGCTCTCTGCAGAAAGGCCTGCGATCTCAGCCAGCTTGTTGGAATCGAAATCGGTGTTAACCGCGCAGTCAGCGAATACGAACAGACCGTTCTCACCGTACTCACAGTCAGCAACCTCCATCAGGAAGAAGCCGGAAACAGAGCCGATGCCCGGCTTGGTCTTCAGCAGCTGCAGAGCCGGTCTGATGGTGTTGCCGGTAGAATGGCAGGCACCGGATACGGCACCGTCTGCATCGCCGCACTTACACATAAGGCATGCATAGTACATGTAATCCTTTTCCATCTGCTCCTGAGCCTGCTCCGGAGTTACACCCTTCTTTGCTCTCAGCTCAACGAACTTGTCGATGTACTTCTGCTTGTTCGGATCGTTGAACGGATCCACAATCGTGGCACCGGAGATATCATAGCCCTGGCCGTACTTCTCGATCTCCTCCGGAGTACCGATGATCACGATATTCGCGATATCCTCCTTCAGAATCTTCTCGGCAGCCTCGTAGGTTCTCTTGTCCATTGACTCCGGAAGAACGATAGTCTTCTTGTTGGATCTTGCTCTTTCCTTGACCTTGTCAATAAATGCCATTGGTGTTTCTCCTCTCATTAAATAAGAATTATTGATCCCCTGCGGCAAGCCGCAGAAGTTTGTATACAATACTTCATGCAGAAATATTATACTCGATTCCAAACCGTCCGCAAGACATGGGTAAGCCCTTTCCATGCATCTTTTTCAATGCAAGGCCGACTTATTCCTTCTCAAAGCGCTCCAGGTTCACAACCATGATGGTGGCGCCCCCGATTTCCACGCTCATAGGCATGGTGCTGTAATTCATCATCGTCGTGCCGGACATATAGGGCATATTCACGGTGATCTTCTGCCGCTTGCCGCACTGCTGCTTGATCAGGGCGATGCAGCCGTCCACCAGATTGTCCTCGGTGGCGATCATCAGTGTGGTGTTGCCCTTCCGCAGGAAGCCGCCGGTGGTCGCCAGCTTCGTCACCTGAAAACGCTCCTTCATCAATGCGGATACCACATCATCCTCATTATCATTTCGTATAATTGCGTAAATCAATTTCATGCTGTATTCCTCCGCGCGCATCTATTTCCTATATATGATAACCAAAAATTCTCTATAAAACAATCAGCTTTTCAGTAAAATCGTTGTGCGGCTGCTCCGAAAGCTGCTGCCACAGGGCCGCGGCAAAGAAATCCGCCCGAAGGGACGGATCTGCCGACAGCGTCGGGCTCTGCTGCAGCGTCTTCGCCGGAGAAACCATCAGCGGCGCCGGCAGCTGAGAAAGGAGACCGCGGCCCCTCCGGGACACTCCCAGCACCCGAAGACAGGACAAAAAGCCCTCTGCCTTCGTTCTGTCACAGTCCTCCCGCCGGATTTCCAGCAGAATGTGCAGAAGCGCTCTGCTGATCCTGGCATGGGTCAGATTTTTTGTCTTCAGGATCTCGATGCGTTCTGAAAAGGAATGCCGCTCCCGGCTCTGCCGTGCAATGGACCGGGCCAGCTCCTCCGATACATCCTGAAATACAGAAAAGGATATCCCCTCCCGCTGCAGCCGAAGAAGCTGGTAGGAAAGCATATCCGAATAATCATCTGCGCAGCGGATACTCTCCCGCCGTCCGGTTCCCTGTTCCTGCGCCGCCAGCATTTCCCTGCGGATACTGTGGGCACTCTGAAATCCCCGCTCCCGGGGGATCAGCAGCGGCTGCATCGGGGAGCCCTGCTGCCGTATGGCCTTCAGATACTCTGTGCCCAGCACATCGTTGGGCAGAAGGTCTGCCGGCATGTCCAGCACAGCAGAAAGCGCCGCGGCCCGGGCCCTCGGATAGCTCAGACCCTCTGCCTGTCCCCGCCGGAGAAGTCGGCGGAAGCAGCATATCTGCTCATTTTCTGTCACGGCAGCCGGCGGACACCTCCGCTCTTCCGCAAGAAAATCCGCCGCGCGCTGCAGCAGCGGCAGATCTCCGCTCTCCGAGCCGAAAAGCAGCTGATCACAGATGCCCGTGCGGTCCAGCAGCGCCACCGCGGCAGCGGCGAAATCCTCTGCAGCGCCGGTGGAAAACATCACCGGCAGCTGCAGCACCAGATCTGCACCGCCCTCCAGTGCTGCCCGGGTGCGGTCATATTTGGAAAAAATCGCCGGCTCTCCCCGCTGCACGAAATCGCCGGACATGGCAATCACCACAAAGTCCGCACTGAAGCGCTGCCGCGCCTCCCGGAGCAGATAGGCATGCCCCTCATGAAAGGGATTGAATTCCGCCACAATCCCGATAACACGCTGTCCCTGATACATCCCTTAGTTCTTGAAGGAATGGATCGGCGCCGGGATACGTCCCGTCCGCTTCACAAAACGCTCGCAGGAGAAGGTATTGATCTTCATCACCGGCGCATGACCGAGAAGACCGCCGAAATCCACGGTATCGCCTTCCTTCTTGCCGTAGGCCGGAATCACACGCACTGCAGTGGTCTTCTGGTTCACCATGCCGAGAGCCGCCTCATCAGCGATCATGCCGGAAATGGTGGAGGCGGAGGTGTCTCCCGGGATAGCGATCATATCAAGACCCACGGAGCAGACGCAGGTCATGGCCTCCAGCTTTTCGATGGTCAGTGCTCCGTCCTCTACTGCGTTGATCATGCCCTGGTCCTCGGAAACCGGAATGAAAGCGCCGGACAGACCGCCCACGGAGCTGGACGCCATGATGCCGCCCTTCTTCACCTGGTCATTCAGCATCGCCAGTGCCGCCGTGGTACCCGGCGCGCCGGCTCTTTCCAGTCCCATGGCCTCCAGAATGTCTGCCACAGAATCACCGATGGCCGGTGTGGGTGCCAGAGAGAGATCAATGATGCCGAAGGGAACATTCAGAAGGCGGGACGCCTCCTTGGCCACCAGCTGTCCCACTCTTGTGATCTTGAAGGCAGTCTTCTTGATGGTTTCGGAAAGCTCCTCAAAGTTCATGCCGGCAGCATGCTTCAGGGCATCCCGCACCACGCCGGGGCCGGAAACGCCCAGATTCAGCACACAGTCTGCCTCGGAAACGCCGTGGAAGGCGCCGGCCATAAAGGGATTGTCATCCGGTGCATTGCAGAATACTACCAGCTTCGAGCAGGCGCTGCTGTCCGTGTCTCTTGTAAGGTATGCCGCCTCCTTGATCACCTCGCCCATCAGCCGCACCGCATCCATATTGATGCCGGTTTTGGTGGAAGCCAGGTTGACCGATGCACAGACAATGTCGGTCTCTGCCAGTGCCCGGGGAAGGGAACGAATCAGAAGCTCATCTGCCGTGCTCATACCCTTCTGGCAGATGGCCGAGAAGCCGCCCAGGAAGTTTACGCCTACAGCAGCTGCCGCCTTATCCAGCGTATGCGCCACCTTCACAAAATCCTCCACGGACTTGCAGGCGCCGGCTCCCGCAATGGCAATGGGCGTCACGGAGATCCGCTTATTCACAATGGGAATGCCGTACTCTCTGGAGATCTTCTCTCCCGTGGAAACCAGATCCTTGGCCAGCCGGGTGATTTTCTCATAGATCTTGTCGCAGAAGGTATCCACATCCGGCGCGCTGCAGTCCAGCAGGCTGATGCCCATGGTGATGGTCCGCACATCCAGATTGTTGTGCTCGATCATGTTGTTGGTTTCGATAACCTCTAAGGAATTGATGTCTAATCCTGCCATTCTCCGCTACCTCCGTCAGATCCGATGCATCATGGTGAAAATCTCTTCCAGCTGCAGCTTGATCACCACGCCGATCTCGGTGCCCAGCTTCTCCAGTGCGGCCGCAGTCTCCTCTGTGCTTTCCGCTGCCCTGGAAACATCCACAATCATCATCATATTGAAATAGCCGCCGGTGATGGTCTGGGAAATGTCCAGAATATTCACATTCTTCTCTGACAGAAACGTACATACCTTGGCAATGATGCCCACTGAATCCTTACCTACAACCGTGATAATCGCCTTCTTCATAGCTCCTCCTTGCGGTGTAATGTCTTCTGCGCGGCTGAATCAGCACGGCACAGTGTAAAAGTTTTCAACAGTATATTCCAAAAAGCACTGCCTGACAAGGCATGCACGAGAAAAAGCACGCGGTGCTTACAGCTCCACGATCTCAGAAACATGACTCCGGCTCGCTACCGTGATATCAAAGTCCTTTCCGCGATAGCCATTTTCAGCCGCGTCAATCTCCGACTGCACGGTGCGAAGCGCCAGCGCCGGCAAATTGTTTTCCTTGCTGAGATGGCCGAGGAAAATATGTCGGATTCCGTCATGCAGCACCTCGTTCAGCATTTTCCCCGCATTGTCGTTGGAGAGATGTCCGTGATCCGACAGAATGCGCCGCTTCAGCGCCACGGGATAGGGCCCTGTCTCCAGCATCCGGAGATCATGATTTGCCTCCACCAGCATGGCGTCCAGCTGACTCAGATGCTCGCAGATATAGGCATCAAAGTGTCCGAGATCCGTGGCCACCGCCACACGGTGCCTGCCGTCCCCGATCCGATAGGCACAGGGATTGGCCGCGTCGTGAGAAATGGAAAAGGGCAGAACCTCCAGATCCCCCACCTGCAGCTTCTGATCCGGCAGAATAGGATGCAGCAGCTCCCGGTCTACCGCGCCCAGGCTCCTCGTCAGCAGCACCTCCTGCAGCGTTTCCAGTGTCCCGTACACGGGAATGCCGTATTTCCGGGATACGGTGCCCAGTGCCCGGATATGATCAATGTGCTCATGGGTAATGAAGATTGCGGAAATGTCCCGAAGCGACAAGGACAGCGAGGCCAGTCCCTCATTGATGGCCTTCATGGTCACCCCCGCATCCACCAGAATGTGCGTTTCCTCCGTGCCGATATAGCTGACATTACCGCTGGAGCCGCTTGCAATGCTCGTAAATCTCATTCCCTGTTTCCTCTTCCGTATATGAATTATCAATCACAAAGTCAGAAAGTGCCGCATATTCATCATCCTCCGGCTGTGCTGCCAGAATGGCCTCTGCCTTTTCCCGGCTGTAGCCCCGATTTTCCATCAGCCGCCGGATCCGGGTTTCCCGTTCGGTATACACAAACCAGACCTCATCGCAGTCCGCCAGAAATGCCGCATTGGGTAATGCTGTCTCCACCACAAGCCTGGCACCCTCTTTTTTTCCTTTTCGCACCAGCTGATGCACGGCATGCCAGACGGCAGGATGCACGATCCCGTCCACCTTTTTCCGCAGACGCGGCTCGCTGTAGAGCCGCTCGGCAAATGCCGCAAGCTGAAAGCCATCGCCGTCCTCTGTCAGGATGTCCTCTCCCAGCAGCTCCGTGAGAGCAGCAAAAACCGGGCTTCCCTTATGATACAGAGACTTCGCCATATCGTCAGTCCGATAGATCTGAAACCCGTATTGCGCCCGCAGCCTCTCCAATACTGTACTTTTTCCGGCGCCTACGCCGCCGATCACACCGATCACCATGCTGTCTGCCTCCCTGCTCTCAGCTCTGTCCCGGATTTTGCCAGGGCAGCCGCAGATTCTCCCACTTCTCGCTCTGCCGCCGCTCATTCAGCCACAGCCGGGCACTTTCGACACCGTCCTCCGTAAAGGGAAAGTCCTGCACGGTTTTCACCTCCGCCGGTGTTTTCTCATAACAGAAGGGCTCCGGCCAGACGGTACAGCGAAGCACGGTCTCGGTTTTGACGGGCACCGCAGCAGCCTCGTCCTCTCCCGCCGGTGCTGTCGGGGCTGCCTCCGGGTCCGGCACCTCAAAGCTGTACTTCTCCATGCGATAGCGCATGCCCTCCGCGGAGCCGCTGAACCTTTCCTTTTTCAGAAAGCCGATATGCATGATGTCCGTGGACAGAATCTCCGCCATTTAATGTGCTTCCTCCCAGTTTTTACCTCTCTTGGCGTCTGCCACGAGCTCTACCCGCAGCTGCACCGCCTGCTGCATCTTCTCTGTCAGAAGCTTCTCTACGTGATCCGCCTCTGCCTCCGGCACCTCCAGCAGCAGCTCATCATGCACCTGCAGGACGATGCGGGACTGCAGTCCCTCCTCCTTCAGTGCAAGCCGCACCTCATTCATGGCCTTCTTCATGATGTCTGCTGCCGCGCCCTGAATGGGGGAATTCATGGCCACCCGTTCTCCGAAGCTCCGGCGCATAAAGTTGGAGGACCTGATGTCCGGAATGGGACGCCGCCGTCCGAAAATCGTCTTCACATAGCCATGCTCTTTGGCATAGGCCACCTCCCCGTCCAGATAGGCCTTTACCCCCGGATAGGTTTCAAAGTACCGCTCAATGTAGGACTTGGCCTCCTTCCGGGAAATGCTGAGTCCCTCCGAAAGCCCGAAGGCGGAAATGCCGTACACAATGCCGAAGTTGACCGCCTTGGCATTTCTTCGAAGCTGCGGCGTCACCTCGGAAAGGGGCACATGGAAAACCTGCGAGGCCGTCACCGCATGGATGTCATCCGCATGCTGATAGGCCGCAATCAGCTGCTCGTCACCGCTGAGAGACGCCAGAATCCGGAGCTCCACCTGCGAATAATCCGCATCCAGAAAAACACAGCCCGGCTGCGGGATGAATACCCGGCGGAAGCGGCGGCCCAGCTCTGTGCGGATCGGAATGTTCTGCAGATTCGGCTCCGTGGAGGACAGGCGTCCCGTGGCCGTCACTGTCTGATTGAAGGTGCCGTGAATCCTGCCGTCCTCGGAAATAAAGCTCAGAAGTCCCTCCGCATAGGTGGAATTCAGCTTGCTGAGGGTCCGGTACTGCAGAATATCATCCACAACGGCATAGTCCTCCGACAGCTTTTCCAGCACGTCTGCCGCAGTGGAATAGCCTGTCTTCGTCTTTTTTCCGCCCGGAAGTCCCAGCTTTTCAAAGAGAATCCGTCCCAGCTGCTGCGGAGAATTGATGTTGAATTCCTCTCCGCAGGCCGCATAGATCTTCTCCCGCAGGCTCTCGATGCCCTCCCGCAGCTCCACGCCGTAGGAAAGCAGGGCATCCCGGTCCACCAGCACGCCTGCCTCTTCCATATCAAACAGGGTATAGATCAGCGGCAGCTCGATCTTCCGGTACAGCTCCTCCATCTCCAGCTCCTGCAGCTTGGACAAAATCGCTTCTGCCGAAAGCAGCGCTGTCAGTGCGGTATAGCTTCCGGCAGCCTCCGGCTTTTCCAGCTTTTTCTCCTCCGGCAGCGTCACAGAAAGATATACCTGCGCCAGTGCCGCATAGTCATAGCTCCCGCGCAGCGGATCAATGAGATACGCCGCCAGCGAGAGATCCTCGATTCCGGCAGACTCGGGCAGTAAGCCCAGGTGCAGGTGCAACTGACGCTTCAGATCCATGGTATACAATGTACATTTTCCCAAAAGTGCCGCCAGCTCCGACAGAAAATCGAAGTCATGCATATGGTAAAGGCGCTCCGCGGACAGCGCAAAATACAGTCCGTTCTCCCGCAATGCAAAACCGGCCCTGCCGGCATTGACGGCATCCTTAAAAACGATCCGGGCCATATAGGGGTCCGTACAGTCGCGGCAGCCGGAAATGTCCAGCGCCGCCGTCTCCTCCGGCGCGCCGACATTGGCCTCCTCAAAGCGCTTCAACAGGGAACGGAGCTCCAGCTCGCCCAGCAGCTTCCGGGCATCGGCATTGAAAAGATCGTCCACCTCCGCTTCCTCAAAGGAAAATGTCAGCGGCGCCTCTGTGCAGATCGTAGCCAGTGTTTTCGACAGCACGGCATTGTCCCAATTGTCCTTCAGCATCTGCGCCGCCTTCGGCTTCCGGGGCACCTTGAAGTCCGGATCGTCCGCATGGGCATAGGCATTTTCGATGCTGTGATAATGCCGGATGATCCACTGGGCAGTCTTCTCTCCCATACCGGGCACACCGGGGATATTGTCGCTGCTGTCGCCCATCAGGGCCTTCAGGTCAATGAACTCCTGCGGTGTTACGCCCCACTCCGCCTCCACCTCCGCCGGTGAATAGCGATTGGTCTCCGTCTGACCCTTGACGGTTTTCGGCAGAGCAATTCGAATGTGCGCATCTGCAAGCTGCAGCAGATCCCGGTCGCCGGAAACGATGGTGACCTCGTGTCCCAGGGCCTGCATGCGCTTCGCCGCGGTGCCGAGAATATCATCTGCCTCATAGCCCTCCAGCGTCAGAATGGGGACATGCATGCTTTTCAGGAGCTGCTGCACCAGAGGCACCTGCTCCAGCAGCTCCGGCGGCATGGGCTTTCGGGTACCCTTATAGCCGTCAAACATCTCGTGCCGGAATGTGGGCTTCGGCAGATCGAAGGCCACAGCAAGATGATCCGCCGCTTCCTCCTCCAGCATCTTCAGCAGAATGTTCACAAAGCCGAAAATGCCGTTGATGTGCTGCCCCCTGGAGTTGCTGAGCTCCGGTACGCCGTAGAAGGCCCGGGATAAAATCGAATGTCCGTCTATCAGTAAGAGCTTTTCCTTTGCCACGTTTGTTCTCCTCTTTTTTCCTATATTGTGCTCAGCCGGTCATCCAGCGGCGAAGCTGCATGATGAGCATAAAAAGCAGTGCCCAGAACACCGCTGTATCCATGCTGTAGCGGGCGATCCGAAGTCCCGTCAGCCGCAGAAGATGCAGCCGGGAGCGCTCCAATGTGCGCCGGAACTCCCGGTCCAGATTCAGATTGTCATCGTCATTGTCCAGCTTTGCCACGCCGGAATAGACCATATGGGTAATGCGCAGCTCCTCCATGCAGTCCGGGCACTCCTCCAGATGCGCCAGAAAGCCCCTGAGGCGCTCATCCTCCAGATTGCCGTTCAGATAATCATAAATACATTTTCGTGCTTCCAAGCAGGTCATATCCCATCCTCCGCGTATGATCGCCTATTATAACACAGACTCCGGAAAAGCGAAGCCTTTCCCACAGGAAGTGCTTGCAAAAGCCCCTCAAGTATGTTAATTTAAACAAGTTGAATTTCATGCTTGCCGCTGTGGCGGAATGGCAGACGCACTTGACTCAAAATCAAGCGGGAAACCGTGCCGGTTCAAGTCCGGCCAGCGGCATGAAGAAAAGAGCCCTTGGAGCATTTCCAGGGGTTTTTTCATATCATCATATAATACATGCTCAAAAGGAGGCACCCATGAAGCATTTGCTGAAAAACCTTATTGTATACAAGAGTCTGAAGACCGATCCGGTGCTGGTCACACTGTCGGATGTTCTGGAGGAGCTAGAGCTGGGCATCTCGGACGAGGATCAGGACAGCCTCCGGGGCATGGTTTTTGACCAGATTCACGAAATCATGGAGACCGCCACCACCTACGGCTTCACCGACAACCTCTGGGCCGACTACATCAGCTTCCGGATCATGACCGACGAAAATCCTCTGGCCCTCGTCAGCGAGAAGAGGGAAATGTCGGCGGGCTCTGCCATGCATTTTGCAGACCACGATTTTGCTCTTCTGCAGAAGCTTCTGCACTATGATTTCGCACCGCTGGAAAAAGCCCTCTCCATTGACTGCTTCTCTGTCCTGCAGCAGTATCATGCCATCCAGAAGCATGAGCGCATGTACTTCAGCTATATCTCAAAAGCCGTCAATGCTCTTGCTGCAGAGCTCCTTGCCCAGCCAGATGCTGCCGGTATTCACAATGCCGTTTCCGCCTTCTACCGTGACTACGGTGTGGGCATGTTCGGTCTCAACAAGGCTTTCCGGATCCGGAACCGCCAGGACGGCACGCCGGAACTGATCCCCATCAACAATCTGGATCAGGTGGACTATGACGACCTCGTGGGCTACGAATTCCAGAAGCAGCAGGTCAGCGACAATACCCGCGCCTTCGTAGAAGGAAAACCGGCCAACAACGTGCTGCTATACGGCGATGCCGGTACCGGCAAGTCCACAACAGTGAAGGCCACCCTCAACGAATTCTATCCGGAGGGACTGCGGCTCATCGAGATCTACAAGCACCAGTTCTAGGATCTCTCCTATGTCATCTCCCAGGTGAAGAACCGGAACTATAAGTTCATTATTTATATGGATGATCTTTCCTTCGAGGAGTTTGAGATCGAGTACAAGTATCTGAAGGCCGTGATCGAAGGTGGCTTCGAGACCAAGCCGGACAACATCCTGATCTATGCCACCTCCAACCGCCGGC
>CAVELT010000018.1:0-4981 GCA_963616545.1 Dysosmobacter segnis
TGTCCTCCTGCACCGCATGACGGTAGCCCACCGCCAGGTTTTTTGTTTCAATGAAGCTCACCGCTTTTCCTCCTACTGTATATTTTCTATTGGATCCGCCGGGGCAGCGCTCGCAAAGCCTTTGACGTGATTCATCTCGAGCCTGTAGCTCTCGATGAACTTGCCTTCGGCAAGCATGCATCTTCGATGCATGTCAAATCGTTACGAAGTTTGCTCATGCAAACTTCTCCACTCTCGCCGCTAAGGCATCAAACGGGCGCCCCGTCCCGCGGGCACCCGCCAGCCAAGCTGTCGCGAAGCCCGCGGGACAATAGCCAAGCTGTCGCGAAGCCCGTTTGATAATAATAAGGAAAGAGATTTACAATGGATTTTTCAGATAATATAATGACCTCAATAAAACGTGAAATTTCGGAGGAAGAAATGAATTCTTATGAAGAAATCCTCGGTTTTGTTGAGGAAGAAAATGTCAAGTTCATTAGACTGGCCTTTTTCGACGTCTATGGGGTGCAGAAGAACATCGCCATCATGCCGGATGAGCTGAAACGGGCATTTACGGAGGGCGTGTCCTTCGATGCCTCCTCCATTTCCGGCTTCGGTGAGGAGGAGCGCTCGGATCTTTTCCTGCGTCCGGATCCCACCACCATGTCCATTATTCCCTGGCGCCCCATCGACGGCAGAGTGGCAAGGATGTTCTGCGATATTGAATATCCCAACGGCAGGCTGTTTGAACGTGACAGTCGTTATATTCTGAAAAAAGCAGTGGAGAAGGCCCGGGAGCGGGGGATTTCCGTGAATTTCGGCGCAGAGGTGGAGTTCTATATCTTCAAGCTGGATGAGAACGGCAATAAGACCTATATCCCCCAGGATAATGCGGGCTACATGGACATTGCGCCGGAGGACAACGGAGAGAACATCCGGCGTGACATCAGCTTCGCGCTGGTGGAGATGGGCATTCGTCCGGAGGCGTCGCATCATGAGTGCGGTCCCGGACAGAATGAGGTGGATTTCCGTTACAGTGATGCTCTGACGGCGGCGGACAATACCTCCACCTTCAAGTGGGTGGTGAAGAGCATCGCCAATTCCGACGGCTTCTGGGCGGATTTCTCGCCGAAGCCGCTGGCAGATCAGGCCGGCAACGGCATGCATATCAACATTTCCGTGGAATCACAGGATGGTCAGGATTACACGGATGCCTTTATGGCCGGTATTCTGCAGCATGTGCAGGAGATGACGCTGTTCCTGAATCCGGTGCGGGAGTCCTATGAGCGACTGGGCGATATGAAGGCCCCCGGCTATGTGAGCTGGTCCGAGCAGAACCGTTCGCAGCTGATCCGGATTCCGGCCAGCCATTCCGGACTGCGGCGTATCGAGCTTCGTTCTCCGGATCCCATGACCAATCCGTATCTGGCCTATGCGCTTCTGATCTATGCGGGGCTGGACGGCATTGAGAGGCAGCTGAAGCCGGCGCCGGCGCTGGATATCAATCTCTTCCATGCGAAGCCGGAGGTGACGGAGCAGCTCAAACGGCTTCCCCAGAGCCTGGATGAGGCAATCCAGTATGCGGAGGGCAGCGAATTCATCAAGGCGGTGCTGCCGGAAAATTATCTGAAGAGCTACCTTGCAGAACGCTGAATCGGTCAGGATTCAGCGAGAGTCAAAATAATATGACGGAGGATTTCAATGGAGAGAACGGATCGGAAAAGCAGCGTCATGATTGCTGCACAGTCTGAGAAGATTGCGGTCCAGATCAGAGGCATCATGCCGTCCGGCTTCGGCCAGTACAAGTTCCAATCCTCTATGGCGCAGGTAAAACAGGCACTGTCCCGGGAAACGGCGGATATTCTCATTATATATGCACCTCTGGCGGATGAGCTTGGGGTAGAGGGGGCCATTGACATTGCGGACAAGCGGCCCACCATGGGTATTCTGCTGCTTGTGAAGGCAGAGGCCTATGATGAAACGGTATACCGTGTCCGGGATCACGGCATCATGGTGCTGTCCCGGCCGCTCAGCACACAGATGATGGTGCAGTCTCTGATGACACTGCGGGCCATGCAGCGCCGCGTGGCAGCCCTGATGCTGGAAAACGAAAAGCTCCGGAAAAAGCTGGAGGACGAGCGCTACTGCGGCCGTGCCAAGGCACTGCTGATCGAGCGGCGGCAGATGACGGAGCAGGAGGCACATAAGTATATCGAACGGGAGGCCATGAACAATTCAGCCTCGAAACGGGAAATCGCCATACGCATCATCCGCGAAAGCGGACGGATCGTGGTGACATAAGAGGATGGAGAAACGGGAGTCGCTTTCGGCGGCTCTTTTTTTACGCAAATTATTAGCACTCAAAGCTTGACACTGCTAATAACCGGAGCTATAATACCCAATGTTCGAAGAAAAGAGATAGCAAGCAGCGGGAAATACCCGCGGTCTCGAATATAGTATGCAGGAGGTAAGAATATGAAGTTAGTTCCGTTATTTGACAGAGTCGTACTGGAGAAGGAAAAGATGGAGGAGACTACCGCCAGCGGTATCGTGCTTCCGGGCCAGGATGACAAGGAGAAGCCGGGACAGGCTGTGGTTGTGGCTGTAGGCCCGGGCGGCGTGGTTGACGGCAAGGAAATCAAGATGCAGGTGAAGGAAGGACAGCATGTTATCTTCTCAAAGTATGCCGGCTCTGAAGTAGAGGTTGAGGGCAAGAAGTATACGGTTGTGAAGCAGAACGATATTCTGGCTGTTGTAGAATAAGCTTTGCGGATGGATTGATTAGGAGGTAAGAAATATGGCTAAGGAAATCAAATATGGTGTTGAGGCCAGAAAGGCTCTCGAGGCAGGTGTAGATGCAGTGGCAAATACCGTGAAGGTAACACTGGGACCTAAGGGCAGAAACGTGGTTCTGGACAAGAGCTTCGGTGCTCCGCTGATCACCAACGACGGTGTTTCCATTGCAAAGGAGATCGATCTCAAGGATCCCTATGAGAACATGGGCGCACAGCTGGTAAGAGAGGTGGCTTCCAAGACCAACGATGTTGCCGGTGACGGTACCACAACCGCTACTGTTCTGGCACAGGCCATTGTCAGCGAGGGTATGAAGAACCTGGAGGCCGGTGCCAACCCCATCGTCCTTCGTAAGGGTATCCGCAAGGCTGTGGATGCTGCTGTAGAGTCCATCAAGGCACAGTCCTCCGTGGTAACCGGCAAGAGCCAGATCGCTAAGGTAGCCGGCATTTCCGCAGGCGATGAGAGCGTAGGCGAGCTGGTAGCCGATGCAATGGAGAAGGTTTCCAAGGACGGCGTTATCACCGTTGAGGAGTCCAAGACCATGCAGACCGAGCTGGATCTGGTAGAAGGTATGGAGTTCGACCGCGGCTATGTCAGCGCTTATATGTGCACCGACATGGAGAAGATGGAGGCAACTCTGGATGATCCGTTTATCCTGATCACCGACAAGAAGATCTCCAACATCCAGGATATTCTGCCGCTGCTGGAGCAGGTAGTGAAGAGCGGCGCCAAGCTGCTGATCATTGCTGAGGACATCGAGGGCGAGGCACTGACCACCCTGATCGTCAACAAGCTGAGAGGCACCTTCAATGTTGTGGCTGTCAAGGCACCGGGCTACGGCGACAGACGTAAGGAAATGCTGAAGGATATCGCAATCCTGACCGGCGGCCAGGTGATCTCCGAGGAGATCGGCCTCGAGCTGAAGGACGCTACCATCGAGCAGTGCGGCCGTGCTAAGTCCGTAAAGGTTACTAAGGAGAAGACCACTATCGTTGAGGGTCTCGGCGAGAAGTCTGATATCGAGGATCGTATCGCACAGATCAAGGCACAGATCGCTTCCACCACTTCTGAGTTCGATAAGGAGAAGCTGCAGGAGAGACTGGCTAAGATGGCCGGCGGTGTGGCTGTTATCCGTGTCGGCGCTGCAACAGAGACCGAGATGAAGGAAGCTAAGCTTCGTATGGAGGATGCGCTGAATGCAACCCGTGCAGCCGTAGAAGAGGGCGTTATCGCCGGCGGCGGATCTGCTTACATTCATGCACAGACCGCTGTTCAGAAGGTTGTAGACGCACTGGAGGGTGACGAGAAGACCGGTGCGAAGATCGTGCTGAAGGCTCTGGAGGCACCGCTTTACACCATTGCATACAATGCAGGTCTTGAGGGCGCTGTCATTGTCAACAAGGTTAAAGAGTCCGCAGAGGGCATGGGCTTCGATGCTTACAATGAGACCTATGTCAACATGCTGGATGCCGGTATCTTGGATCCTGCAAAGGTAACCAGAACTGCTCTGCAGAATGCGGCTTCCGTAGCATCTACACTCCTCACCACCGAGAGCGTAGTGGCAGACATCAAGGAGCCCGCAGCAGCCGCTGCCGCTCAGAACCCCGGCATGGGGATGATGTAAGAGCGGAGAAGTTTGCATCAGGCAAACTTCGGAGCGATCTGACGACTTCCCGAAGGGAAGTTGCCTGCCGGAGGCAGGTTGTGTGAGGGCGACAGGCCCGAACACAATCCCCGGAGAAGCTTGCATCGCATCAGGCAAACTTCGGAGCGATCTGACGACTTCCCGAAGGGAAGTTGCCTGCCGGAGGCAGGTTGTGTGAGGGCGACAGGCCCGAACACAATCCCCGGAGAAGCTTGCATCGCATCAGGCAAACTTCGGAGCGATCTGACGACTTCCCGAAGGGAAGTTGCCTGCCGGAGGCAGGTTCATCGAGAGCTACCAGCTCGAGATGAATCCCTGTAGAAAAACCAATAAAGTAATATACAAAAAGTTCCTGTCGAAGTTTTTCTTCGGCAGGAACTTTTTTGCGTGTATTCATCAATCCCGATCAGCAAAGCACATCAGTTGACAAACAAAAAACCGAGTTCGTACGAACTCGGTTTTTCCAGCGACGAGGATGAGACTCGAACTCACAACCCGCGAACGGGCACCAACTTTCCAGGCTGGCCGACTACCATTATCACACCTCGTCATATTCACTTG
>CAVELT010000019.1:0-20087 GCA_963616545.1 Dysosmobacter segnis
GCGTATTCCGGCTGAAGGCACAGAACAAGGTGCTCTGGGCCGCTATGATCGGCGCGCTCGCCATGGTGACACTGGTGCTGGAGGTTCCCTTCATCGCTGACCTCTTCGGCTTCACGCCGGTCAGCTGGCCGGAGTACGGCATCGCCCTGGTACTGGCCTTCTGCGTGATCCCGATCGTGGAACTCGTGAAGCTTGTACAGCGGTCTATGACGAAGCACTGAAGCACATAGAAAAGCGCAGCTGCGCCATGCAGCCGCAGATCGTCCAAACAATACGAATGTCTTCCTAATTATAAAGGA
Source organism: Dysosmobacter segnis (assembly GCA_963616545.1). GTDB lineage: Bacteria > Bacillota > Clostridia > Lachnospirales > Lachnospiraceae > Oribacterium. The sequence goes on from CAVELT010000019.1 coordinate 300, forward strand.
GAGCGGGCAGCGTCCGATGACGCCGCCCGCTCTCCTTTTCTGATTGCGTTTCCGGATACTACCTCTTCTGTACTCTGTATACCATAAACACACAGTACAGCATGGCCAGGGCCCAGGCAAAGGGATTTGCAAGACAGATGCCGAGATAGCCCAAACCGATCTTAATCGCCAGGAGGCTGCCGATGCTGCGGCCAAGCAGCTCGCCGACACCGGAGATCACCGCCTGTATGCTCTGTCCGTAGCCCTGCAGGGTATTCCGGAAGATCATGAGAAGGCCATGGAAAACAAAGAAAATGCTGATAACAGAAAGATACTGAATCGCTCCTTCTGTCACGGCAGCTTCTGCATTCCCCAGCACGAGGCCGACGAAACAGGGCTTAAGAAAAAAGATCAGCAGCCAGACCGCTGCGCAGTAGCACAGCTGAATCAGGCAGCCATCAATGATGCCCCGGCGAATGCGGTCGTGCCTTCCGGCGCCGTGGTTCTGCCCCACATAGGTGGCCATGGCCATGCCGACGCTTTCCATGGGCAGTGTGAACATCTGGCGAATCTTCTCTCCCGCCGTCTGCGCTGCCACCGCCGTGGTTCCCAGCAGATTGATGGCATCCTGCATGATCACCGCACCAATGGCGGAAACGGAATACTCAAAGCCCATGGGGAGCCCGATATAGGAAAGCCGTCCGCAGCACGAAGCGGAAAACAGTGCCCCCGACCGGCGAAAATCCAGCTGCTCCTGGCGTGCCGTTTTCCGGAAAAACCAGAGGACACAAAGAACGCCGCTGAGAAGCTGGCTGAGAACGGTAGCAATCGCTGCCCCGTCTACCCCCATACCAAAAGGAACGATCAGGATATAGTCCATGGCAATGTTCAGAACACTTGCCGCCAGCAGAAAATAAAAGGGATGCCGGGAGTCCCCCATGGACCGCAGCACACTGGAGCCGTAGTTATACAGCACCGTGGCCGGAATACCAAAAAAGATGATGCGGATATACAAAACCGCATCATCATAGAGCTCCGCCGGTGTGTGCATCAGCGAAAGCAGCACACCGGCCAGCAGCGTGGTCAGAATGGTGAAAACAGCAGCCAATGCCACGGAAAGCAGCGCCCCGTTAAAAAGATACTTTCGAAGTCCGTCCCTGTCCCCGGCGCCGAAGGTCTCCGCCACCGGAATGCCGAAGCCCACACAGGCGCCCTGTATAAAGCCAAGGATCAGGAAATTCAGGGAATAGGTAGTGCCCACCGCCCCCAGCGCATCACTGCCCAGACAGCGCCCGACGATCACCGTATCCGCAAAGCTGTAGAGCTGCTGAAACACCGTACCCAGCACCAGCGGCAGGGCAAAGCGCAGAATCTGCGGAAGGGGTTTTCCCCTCGTCAAGTCGATGGTACCTGAAGAACTTTTGCTGAATGACATTCCTGTGCCTCCTGTTGAACCGCTGTTTAAAAACATTGTTGTAACTGCGCTTTCTCAAATCTGTCCCATCAGCGTCGGCAGTCCCAGGGACAATGCCGGAATATAGGTAACCGCCAGCAGCGCCGCGATCAGGGCTATGAAGTAAGGCACCAGCTTGGGCGCAACCTGCTCGATGGTAACATGGCCGATGCCGCATCCCACAAAGAGGACAGAGCCCACCGGCGGTGTAATATTACCAAGACACATGTTGAAAATCAACATGACGCCGAACTGAATGTCGCTCATGCCCAGGCTGGTGGCAATGGGCAGGAAGATCGGTGTAAAGATCAGAATGGCCGGTGTAATGTCCATGAACATACCGACGATCAGCAGGATAATGTTCATGAGCAGGAAGATGATGTACTTATTGTCCGTCAGATTCATGAGTCCGCTGGAAATGGCTGCCGGAATGCCGGAGTAAGCCATCACAAAGGACATCGCGGAGGAAGCCGAGATCAGGAAGAGGATAATGCCGCTGGTCTTTGCAGAATCAAAGAGAATCCGCAGAAAGCTCTTCACATCAATACTCTTGTAGAGGATGGAAAGAATCAGGCAGTAAAGCACCGCAACTCCCGCACCCTCGGTAGCCGTGAAAACACCGGAAACGATACCGCCGATCACAATGATGATCAGCAAAAGACTCGGTATCGCATCTCCCACTGTCTTCAGTATGCTTTGGCTCCGGTCAAAGCCGGTGGCCTTCATGCCGGCCCGCTTCGCGCCGATAAAGGCAACAACCATGCAGCACAGGCCCATCAGAATGCCCGGAATGTAACCCGCTACAAACAGAGTGGAAATGGATACGCCGCCCGCAACAGTGGAGAAGACAATGAAAGCCGAGGTCGGCGGAATCAGCAGACCTGTGGGCGCGGAGGCAATGTTGGCAGCCGCAGAGTAAGCCGGATCATAACCATTTTCCTCTTCGATCGGGTTGATGCAGCCGCCCATGGCAGAAGCAGCCGCCACAGAGGAACCGGACAGAGCACCGAAAAGCATGTTGCCGAGAATATTGGCCTGCGCCATGGAGCCGGGAATCTTTCCCACAAAAAGCTGCGCAAAGTTAATGAGACGCTTGGCGATACCGCCGTTGTTCATGATATTACCCGCCAGGATAAACAGCGGAACCGCCAGCAGTGAGAAGGACTCCACGCCGGAGTTCATCTTCTGCATGGTGATGAAGGTGATCTGGTCCCAGGACAGCGTAGACATGGCCGTCACAATGGATGCCGCCACAATACTGATGGAAATGGGCACACCCAGGAACAGAAATACACCGAATACAGCAAAGAGAATAACGGTTGTGAATGCAATACTCATTTCTCTGCAACCTCCTTGGACTCTACTTTTTCACCTGTGATATCTTCATAGATGTTGATGATCTGCGCCAGCACAATGAAGACACCGGAAATGGGGGCAATGGCATACACCAGACTGCGGGGAATGCCCAGCAGTGCGGAAAATTCCCGACTGGCAGAAAGCGCCAGCTTGAAGCCGCCGATGGTGAACACAAAGACGGCCATCAGAAGGATCAGGGCATCGATGAGCACCAGCACTCCTTTATGGGCATTCCCGGTGAATCTGTCGCGAAGCAGCGTCAGAGACATATGCTCCCGGGTAGAAAAGGCGTAGGCTGCGCCGATGAAGCCGGTCCAGATCAGACTGTAGCGCACCAGCTCTTCGGTAAACGCCACCGGACTCCCGAGTACATAACGGGAAAATACCTGAATCAGAACAAGAATGGTCATGAAGGACAGAAGGATCGCGCAGATGATGCTCAGAATCCTGTCCGTCCAGAACCGAATGCTGCCGAGTGTTTTTTTCATGACTTATTCCTCCCCTCTGGCCTGTTCAATGGTATCCATCAGCGTCTTCACCCCGGGATACTCTGCCTCATAGGCCTCGATCATCGGCTGTGTTGCCTCACGAAAGGCTTCCTTGTCCACATCATAGACAAATTCAACACCCATGCTCTCCTGGGCCTCCTTCACAGCCTCCTCTACAGCCGTATCCCACATGATCTTATGCGCATCGGTGGAATCGTGGGCTGCCTCCAGAATGCTCTGCTGATCCGCCGGATCGATCTGCTCCCAGACCTTCTCACTCATGATCAGAACATCCGGGATCATAGCGTGCTGATCCTCTGAGTAGACCTTGCAGACCTCTCCGTGCTTTCCGGTGGTCAATGCAGTCTCATTGTTTTCTGTTCCGTCGATAATGCCGGTCTGCAGCGAGGTATAAACATCACTGTAGGACATGGCAACGGGTACGCCGCCGAGATAGTTCATCATATCCGTCTGGCTCTTCATATCCTGCACGCGGATCTTCAGTCCCTTCAGGTCAGCCGGTGTCCGAATAGCCTTATCCTTTGTATAGAACGAACGGGCTCCGGAAGTATAGTAGGTTAATGTCACAAAGCCGTCATCTCCTGTGGAAAGGAAGAAATCCTGCATCTCCTGCGAGTCCATAATATGATAGAAATCTTCCGTGTCATTAAAGATATAGGGCAGGCCGAAGGTATTGAAGGCATCGTTGTAGGTAGCAAGTCCGGGTGCCGATACCTTGGTCATGGCAATGACACCGGCTTGCAGCTGCTCCATATTTTCATTCTCACTGCCCAGCTGACCATTGGGGAAGATCTTCACCTGCACACGGCCGTCGGTCTTCTCATTGACCTCCTCCGCAAACTGCGTCATGGCAATGTGCACGGTATGGGTCTCCGATAAGCCGTGCGCCAACGTCAATACCAGCGGATTTTCCGCACTGTAGCCGCTGCCTGTGCCCGCCGTATCCGCTGTGCCGCAGCCGGTCATGAGGCCGACGCACAGCATCGCTGCAGCCCCGAAGGCTGCCATTTTTCTGAACATCATACTTTCCTCCCTGATATCATTTACATTCCGATCAGATCAAACTGCTCGAAGGATACGAGCACCTTATGATCCCTCTTCGGATTTTTGTACTTGATCTGCACGCTCTTCAGACGCTGGCTGTAATACCATCCCTGCTCTGCCTCTTCAAACTTCCGGCGATGCAGGAAGTGCGGAAGCGCCGCCCCGTCCAGCTGCACATAGAACGGCGACTTCTCCCGATGGATCATGTCAAGGTACATGTCCTCCACCGCAGTCTCGTAATTTCCCTCGTTCGTAAAGCAGACGACGGTCTTCACACCGGCCTGCACAGAAATCTGCGTCTTCAGATATTCTCCCTTACGGTAATTGTTTGTGCATCCGTCATCCTCGTACAGCATAAAGGCGGAGTCCACATCCGGTGCCATGAGGATGCTGAGACCTGTGGTCTTTTCCGTCATGAGATTGTGCAAAGCATTTCCGCTCATGGGGATAATGGCGCCGCTGCGTACAAACAGTGGAATGCTGCTCATCTCCACCGGCACCTGAATGGTCTGACCGGGAGCATATGCCTCACGGGTATAGAAATCATAGAACCTCTCCCGGGCATCCTCGGTCTTCGGCAGATAAACCGGTCGTACTGTCTGTCCCTTCTCCACCACATTGGCCACCAGCAAAGAATCGCCGAACATAAAGTCCACACCCTCATCATAGGTGGCCGGATCATTCTGAAAAACGCTGAAGGTCGGCTGCCAGATGGGCAGACCGCTTTCATGGGCCCGGGCCATCAGGGAATACAGTGTCGGGCTGAGCTTGTAGCGGAAGTCGATGGCCGCCTTGATGTTTTGCTTCTGGTCGCTGTACATCCATGGCTCTGTCACAGTATTGTCTGTATTCGTTGAGTGGATAGAGAAGCGCGGCTGGAAAATGCCGTTCTGCACCCAGCGCACGAAGAGCTCACTCTCCGGTGCCACACCGTAGAAGCCGCCGATATCCGCGCCGTTGTTGGACACGCCGCACAGCGCCATGCCGAGGATGGTGGCGATGTTGTATTTCAAGGTATCCCAATGGGTCAGGTTGTCGCCTGCCCATACCTGGGCATAGCGCTGGATGCCTGCATGGCCGGAACGACAGACCGAGAAGGGACGGCGGTCCGGGTCATACTCCTCGATGGCCTCGTTGGACAGCTGGCACATCAGATTGCTCATCACCGGCTTCATGGTGCCGATGGTACTGCCCTTTCCCTCAAAGCTCACCTTCGCATCCTTGTCCACCAGGGAATCATACTCACAGTTGTCATTCCAGATGGAACGGCAGCCGTACCGGAGCAGCGCATCCTTAACGTACTGTTTCCAATGCCGGCGGGTTGAAGCCTTTGTGAAATCCACAAAAAGTCCCGGTCCGCCCCACCAGGTGCCTACTGCGAGGCCGTCCAGTCCGGCATTGTCATCGGAAGCCGCCATAAACATACCCTTTTCCTTCATTTCCTGAAGAAGGGGATGCACCAGCAGCATGCCCGGTTTAATGTTGGGAGACACCACGATGCCGCGCTTCTCCATCTGTGCAAACCAGTCTGCCGGATCCTTGAAACGCTTCTGATTCCAGGTGAAGGTGCAGCGCTTGATGCCCTCCTCTGTCTCAACAGCGCAATAGCCGGAGGACAGCTGGAAGCCATCGGCAGGTATTCCCTCTTCCCGGGTAGTATCGATGAACTCCAGCACGGCATCATCGGAATTTTCCGGCAGCTCCGGATAATACATAGAGCTTCCGAGGTACCCCAGCGCTGCCTTCGGCAGCATGATGCTCTTTCCTGTCAGATCCGTATAACGTTCGATGATATCCCGGATGGCAGGACCTGCAATCAGGAAGAGATCAATGTCTCCGGCATCGGTACGATAGCTGGAATAGCGGTGCCAGTAGTTCCGCTTTTCCCGTCCCATATTAAAGTCACACTCTGCCGTATTGTGGTAGAAGTACCCCACAGCCTGCTTTGTGCCCCGGTTCAGACGAATGTAAAAGGGAATATGCTTGTAAAGTGAATCCGTCTCCTTTGCGTTGTATCCCATGGCATCCCCAGGCGCCATGTTCATGTATTTTTCCGCTTTGTTGATCTCGCCGGACTTTTCACCGAAGCCATAGAAGCAGTCATCCGCCTCAATCTGGCTTGTGTGAATGCGGCGGTGGTTGCTGTCCTCCCGGTAGGCAAGGTCCGGAATATCCCCATGCAGGAGACTGCCGTCCCGGTCATATACCAGGATGCGGAAGGGCGCCTTCTCAATGACCACCTTCAAACGCTTTCCCTGAAGCACTGCCTGTGCTTCACCATCCGTCAAAGCCGCTGCTGCCGGCTGCACACGCCTTCGGCAGTCCTTCATCAGTTCATCGGTACGGGACGCCCAGGCCGTCATGGTCAGACTGTAGGAGGCCTCATCCCAGTCACCGTCAAAGCCTGCCCGAATGCGCAGGATATCGTCCGTCAGAAACCAGATCCGCAGCTCTGCCGCATTGGTTTCCACAGAATAATAGCCGCCGCAGTCCCGGACGGCGCCGCCTCTGTAGCACACTTTCATAGATTCTTCCCTTTCCTTTTTCCTTCAACATAATTTTTATGCCAACCACGAAGCGCAAAGCCATACAGTATGCACAATTTTTATATTTTTCACTTGTTCATGTTGTGTATTTTGCTTCTCGATTCGTCATTATGCTATCAATAAAGGGGACGAATTTCCTATGCATTTGTGCTATAAATATCGCAAAATGTGATATACTGTATTTATGCGAAAACAATCCGGTCCTGTCTGCGGCCGGATCGCTGCATACACTGCGTTTTACTTAAAGGATTGCAAAGGGATTTGATATGATTCAGAATAAAATGCCTCATTTTGTGGATTCAGTTTTGACTCAGGAGGAGGCCGGCGCCGCTCTGCGGGATGGTCAGGTAGCAGTGGGGCTCTATACCAATATCGAAAATATACAGTCGGTGGTACACTCCCATCCCTATTATGAAATGGTCCTGCCCATCAGCGGCAGTGTGGTACGCTATTCCATCGGCGGCAGCCTCTACGACCTGCATCCCGGAGAGCTGATCTTTTTTCCGTCAGGCATGTTCCACTCCGGACTCTTTCACGTGACCGATTCGGTATCGGACCGGATCGTAGTGCAGATCAATGCGGCTCTGTGGGAACGGATCAGTCTTATGACCGGTCTGAATAAAAACAGCTGGCAGAAAAAGCTGGTGATCCTGGATGCCGAGGCCGTCATTCGTTGGGATATTCGCAGTCTGCTGGAGCGCCTGGGTCTGAGCTGCCGCTTCAGCGACAGCATCCGGACCTCTGTCCAGGACTGCGAAATCTCCGAGCTGCTCCTGCTCCTGGATCACCAGCTGATGCACCAGGACATTGCGGCCCCCGGTGCATACAATGAGCTGGTGACGCGAGCCGTGGCCTATCTGCAGGCCCACTATACCGATCCCCACCTGACCGTAACACAGCTCGCGAGATATACCTATACCAGCCGGGAACACCTGTCTCGGGTATTTAAGGAGTACACTTTGGAAAGCGTGCACAGCTATCTCACCAATCTGCGGATGCAGCACTGCCGCAACGCCCTTGCCATGGGAGGCAGCGTTCTGGATATCTGCAACGACAGCGGCTTCAGCAATTACAGCAGCTTTTTGAAGAGCTTCCGCAATCTGTACGGTGTCACACCGACTGAGTACCGGGCCAGATTACGACAGGACTGAAGGCAGCCATAAAAGCTGTCTGCTTCATCACAAAAAAGAGCCGCTGCTTTCCGCAGCGACTCTTTTTTCGATGGCGTCAAACCATTCTCTTATTCATATCTGTCTCTGTATCTCCGAAAACAATTCCTCAATGTCCTGTGCCTGCTCCGCCAGCACCCGGACGCAGACGCCGCGGGCGGCCTGACTGGCGCCGGCATAGATCCGGGAATAACAGGGATCCGAAAAATCCATCTCAAGGATCCGGGCCTCCGCCGCCTCACTGCCGCAGTAGAAGCAGCTGCCCTGGTGGGTATAGTCCCGATAGAAATAGCGATTCTCCATGGCGAGCTCCGCCGGCTTCAGCAGCGTGCGGTCATGCCAGATCAGCTGATCCTCGTACCACACCCGAAGAAGATTTTCATAGCGGCGGAAGAGAAAGCGCTCTCCCATGCCCACGCGGCCTGCCGTGAAAATGTCCGTCCACAAAAGCTCGCTGCCCTTCTCCATGCGGATCTCGGTTTTCCCGCGGAAGTCGCTGTTCCGGAAGGGCACCACGGCGCAGGGACGGTACCAGAGGGAAGCCCCGGCTTCCAGGGTCACCGACATTTCCCTCGTCGCCAGTCCCGCGTCTCCCATATCGAAGAGCTTGGTATAGGACTGCTCCGTGATGAGGGTGCGGGAGCCCGCCTGACAACGGATGTCATAGGAAAAGCTGTCGGATGCTAGGATACCGGCAGATGCCATCATCAGCATGAGCTGCAGGCGATTTCCCTCTGTCCGGGGCTCCCCCAGCTTGATGGGGGCCGTAAAGTAGGCGGATGCCCGATAGGAACGGTCACGGAGCGGATCATAGCCTACGCTCAGCCTGAATTCTGAAGCCATAGGCTCAGACCCCCTCCAGCAGCGCGTTCTTCTTGATCCAGTCGATGACCGCATCCACACTGTCGCCCTGCATCAGGTTGGTGAAGAGGAAGTCCCGTCCCTGCCGCATTCTCTCGGAATCCCGGGCCATCACCTCGAGGCTCGCACCGACCAGCGGCGCGAGATCCGTCTTGTTGATGACCAGAAGATCCGAGCGGGTCACACCGGGTCCTCCCTTCCGGGGAATCTTCTCTCCCTGGGCCACGTCGATGACGTAAATGGTCACGTCCGCAAGGTCCGGGCTGAAGGTTGCCGACAGATTGTCGCCGCCGCTCTCAATGAAAATAATTTCCACATCCGGAAACTTCTCCGCCATTTCCTCCACGGCCTCCAGGTTCATGCTGCAGTCCTCGCGAATGGCGGTATGGGGGCAGCCGCCGGTTTCCACGCCCACAATGCGCTCCGCCGGAAGGGCTGAATTTTTGATGAGAAACTCCGCATCCTCCTTGGTGTAAATGTCATTGGTCACCACACAGATGGAATATTCCTTCGACATTTTCCGGGTCAGACGCTCGATAAGTGCCGTCTTTCCGGAGCCCACGGGTCCTCCGACACCGATTTTTACATAAGACATTTTCTACTCCCTTCTTGAATCTCCCTTAGGACATGTACTGCCGACTGTAGAGTCTTTCATGACGCATGCAGTGAATGTCATTGGCGGCCGCGGAGATGCCCAGCTCCTCCGGCTGCACCTCCATGGCCTGCTCCACGGCCTTCTGCAGGAGCGGCAGGGCTTCATGCAGCACCCGCTGTCCCTCCAGCTGACTGAGGGGCACCAGCTTCACCGCATTGTTCACAACGGCAGAGATCACGCCGTAGCCGTACATCATGAGAAGCTGCCGGCAGTCTATGCCGCAGGATCGTCCGTACAGCCCCAGCGCAATGGGATGATAGCCGTCCCGGTACGCCTGCAGCGCCGGTGAAAGCATTTCCATCTTCTCCAGTGCCTTCCGGAGCCGCTTCCCCATGCGCTGACTGCCCTGCCGCACCTCCCGGGGCAGCTTCATGGCGCCCGCCACGGCATCCAGCTCCGCAAGACACGCAGGATCTTCACCGCGGCTGAAGGCCAGCTGCAGCAGTCCCAGATCCTGGTAAGGAAAAGCATACAGAAAGCCCCGAAGATAGTCCGCAAGCTCCGCCGGGGTGCTGATCCAGCCTTCCGTCACATAGCTTTCCAGACCGTTGGAAAGCGTAAAGGCACCAATGGGGAAAAAGGCGTCCACACTCTGCAGGATCTGCAGGAAGCCCAGCTCCTTATCCATGATGGTGGCCTTCATGGTCATGATGCTGCGGGTGCTCATGCTCGTTCGCTGCATCGTGGCTGTGAGAATGCTCATGCGTGTGCCCGTGGGCATCTCCGTGACCGTGCGCATCTCCGTGGCTATGTCCGTGGCAGACCGTATAGTGGGTGAACAGCCCCTCCTTCTTCTCCGGTGCAAAGCCCAGCTTCTGGAGATACAGGAAGGTGGGCTCATCATAGATCACCGTGACATGGTCCTCTGCAATGGCGAGAGAAAGGTGCCGGTTGCCGAGCTCGAAGCAGAGACGTCCCATCCTCTGCATGCTGTCCACCGGTGTCACCGTCAGGGTGCAGGGCTTCTGGGCCACGGCAATGATCTTCTCCTCATCCGCGTACAGAACGTCCTGATCCTTCAGCGGCTTTTCCACTACGATGCCCAGCTCCTCGCCCTCGGCGCTTGTCTTCCGAAGCAGCTTCTTCTCCAGCTCAAACCATTCCAGGGAGACGGTATCCACCCGTCTCCCCTGCAGCGGAAAATCCTGAAGGTTTCCCAAAATTTCATTGATCCGCATAATGCCTCCTCAGAACAGGAAATAGCGCTGTGCCAGCGGCAGCTCTGTCGCAGCCTCGCAGCTGATCTTTTCTCCGTCTACCCGCACCTCATAGGTCTCCGGATTCACCTGGATGTCCGCGATGACATCATTGTTCTTCATGTCCTTCTTGCCGATGTCACGGCAGTGGCTCACCGGCAGCACCAGACGCTTAAGGCCCAGCCGCTCCTGGATGCCGCCCTCCAGGGCTGCCTTGGAAACGAAGGATGCGCAGGTCCTGCTCCGGGCGAGACCATAGGCGCCGAACATATTGGTGTAGACCACCGGCTCCGGTGTCGGGATAGAGGCATTGGCATCGCCCATCTTGGACGCGATGATGAAGCCGCCCTTGATGATCATCTCCGGCTTCGCACCGAAGAAGCGGGGATTCCAGAGCACGAGGTCCGCCATCTTGCCGACCTCCACAGAGCCCACATAGTCTGACACACCATGGGTAATGGCCGGGTTGATGGTATACTTCGCCACATAACGGCGGATGCGGAAGTTGTCGTTTCTCTCACTGTCCTCCGGCAGCGGACCGCGCTGCTTCTTCATCTTGTCAGCGGTCTGCCAGGTCCGGGTGATGACCTCACCGACTCTTCCCATGGCCTGGGAATCGGAGCTCATCATGGAGAAAATGCCCATGTCATGGAGCACATCCTCTGCGGCAATGGTCTCCGGACGGATCCGGGAGTCCGCGAAGGAAATGTCCTCCGGCACGTTCTTGTCAAGGTGATGGCAGACCATCAGCATATCCAGATGCTCATCCAGGGTATTCCGGGTGAAGGGCATGGTGGGGTTCGTGGAGGAAGGCAGTACATTCGGGAAGGCTGCCGCACGGATGATGTCAGGCGCATGTCCGCCGCCGGCACCCTCGGTATGATAGGTATGGATGGTTCTTCCCTTGAAGGCAGCCACCGTATCCTCCACGCAGCCCGCCTCGTTCAGCGTATCCGTGTGAATAGCGGCCTGCACATCGTACTTGTCGCAGACGGTCAGGCAGTGGTCAATGGCATCCGGGGTGGAGCCCCAGTCCTCGTGAAGCTTGAGTCCGCAGGCACCGGCCGCGATCTGCTCCTCCAGAGTTGCCAGATCCGAGGAATTTCCCTTGCCCAGGAAGCCGAGGTTGATGGGCAGCTCCTCGGCCGCCTCCAGCATTTTCTCAATATTAAAAGCACCGGGCGAACAGGTGGTGGCGTTGGTGCCGTCGGCAGGACCCGTGCCGCCGCCGATCATGGTGGTGATGCCGCTGTAGAGGGCGGTTTCCACCTGGGTCGGGCTGATGAAGTGAATGTGAGTATCCAGACCGCCGGCGGTGAGGATCAGACCCTCACCGGCAATCACCTCGGTGCCGGCACCAACCACCAGGTTCTCATCCACGCCGTCCATGATATCCGGATTGCCGGCCTTGCCGATGCCGCAGATCTTGCCGTCCTTGATGCCCACATCGGCCTTCACGATGCCCCAGTAATCCACGATCACCGCACTGGTGATCACAAGATCCGGGCAGTCCTTATCCCGCACCCGGCAGGACTGTCCCATGCCGTCTCTTGCGGTCTTGCCGCCGCCGAACTTCAGCTCCTCACCATAAACCGCATAATCCTTCTCCACCTCCAGGATCAGAGAGGTATCCGCCAGGCGAATCCGGTCTCCCGTGGTGGCACCGTACATATCTGCATATTTTCTTCTGCTGATCTTATTCATGCTCTTCTACCCCCTGAAAGCCATTCTCTGCCGCCTTCTTCAGCGCCGCTGCCTTCCGCGCCGGATCATCCAGCGATCCCTCCGTGAGGCCGTTCAGGCCGTAGCCCTCCCGGCTGCCGCCGATCTCCACCAGCTGCACCCGACGGGTCTCACCCGGCTCGAAGCGCACTGCATTGCCTGCCGGGATATCCAGACGCATGCCGTAGGCCCGGGCTCTCACAAAGCGAAGCGCCTTGTTGACCTCGAAGAAGTGGAAATGGGAGCCCACCTGGATGGGACGGTCCCCGGTATTCGTGACCTCGATCTCCGCCGTATCCTTGCCGCGGTTCAGCTCGATTTCGCCTTCCTCCACCAGCAGCTCTCCGGGCACCAGCGTGCCGGAGGGACAGATGGGATTGTGAATGGTCACAAGCTTTGTGCCGTCCGGGAAGGTGGCCTCCACCTGGATCTCCGGGATCATCTCCGGCACGCCCGGCATGCAGTCCTCTGCCTTCAGAAGCTCTGCACCGAGACTCATGAGCTCCGTCACCGTGTGCCCGTCTCTCGCCAGCTCCAGAAGCTCTGCACTGATATAGGCAATGGCCTCCGGATAATTAAGCTTCAGACCCCTGTCCTTTCTTTCCTTCGCCAGCGTACCGGCCAGATGAAGCATCAGCTTATCTGTTTCCCTTGGTGTTAACCGCATTTTCCTTCCTCCTTTATGACGGGAAAAAGAGAAAACCCATATGGATTTTCTCTGTCGCTTCCCATGATCAATCTGTCATCATGCGCTGTACCTCAGCCGGATCCATGTCCTTGGTCTTGCCGGACAGCACCACCTGTCCCTTCTCCATGACATAGAGGGCATCGGAGATACCGAGCACGAACTCCAGATACTGCTCTACAATAAATACCGTGATGTCCAGCTCCTTGTTGACCCGCCGGATCGCATCCCCGATATCCTGGATCACCGAGGGCTGTATACCCTCTGTCGGCTCATCCAGAATGAGAATGTTGGGATTCGCCACCAGCGCCCGGGCAATGGCCAGCTGCTGCTGTTGCCCGCCGGAGAGGTCGCCGCCCTTCCGCTTCGCAAACTTCGGCAGGATCGGAAAGAGATCGTAAATATAATCCGGCACCTTTCCTCTGCCGCCGATGGCCTGCAGCCCGAGCTCCAGATTTTCCTGCACGGTCATCTGCGGGAAAATGTCTCTGCCCTGGGGCACATAGCCGATGCCCAGCTTCACGCGGTCATAGGTCTTCATTTTGATAATGTCTTTATCCTGGAGAAGAATCCTTCCGGCGGGAGTCTTCACGAGCCCCATGATGCTCTTCAGGGTCGTGCTCTTTCCCACGCCGTTTCTGCCGATGAGGCAGGTGATCTTTCCCTTTTCCGCCTGCAGGCTCAGGCCGTCAATGACACGGCTTTCGCCGTAATAGGCATCCAGTCCTTCCAGCTTAAGCATTTCTCTCACCACCTCTTCCCAGATATACCGCCTGCACGGTCTTGTCCGCCAGCACCTCGTGGACATCGCCCTCCATCAGGACCTTGCCCTCATGGAGTACCGTCACGCAGTCCGCGATCTGCTTCACGAAATCCATATCATGCTCCACCACGATGATGGTGCTTTCCTTCTTGATCTCCTTCAGGAGCTCACCGGTACGGAAGGTCTCCGGCTTGCCCATACCGGCTGCCGGCTCATCCAGCATGATGATCTCCGGCCGCTGCACGAGCTGCATCGCGATCTCCAGCCACTGCTTCTCGCCGTGGGCCAGAGAGCCTGCCGGAATGTTCTTCCGACTCCGAAGTCCCACCTTTTCCAGCGTGGTGTCGATCCAGTCCGCCTCCTCCTTTGTGGTCTTGTGGAAGATGGACTGCCATACGCCCTTGTTTCCCTTCAGGGAAAGCTCCATGTTCTCATAGACCGTCAGGTTCACAAAAACCGAGGGCACCTGGAACTTCCGTACCACGCCGGCATTGACAATCTTGTACTCCCGCATGCCGGTGAGCCGCTTCTTCTCGCCGTGAAGCGGATAGAAGCTGACATTGCCGCCGGTGGGCTTGGTCTTCGCGCAGATGATGTCCAGCAATGTGGTCTTGCCTGCGCCGTTCGGTCCGATGAAGAAGTGAATGCTGTTGCGCTTCACATTGACATTCACATCCGTCAGTGCCTGAAAGCCGTCGAAGACCACGGAAATGTTTTTGATCTTCAGAACCGTGTTTGCGTCTGCCATAATTATGCCGCTCCCTTCTCCGCTGCTGCCATGCCTGCACTGCTTCTGCCCTTGCTCCGGCTTCCGTTCTTCAGCTTCGTCACAAGTGCCGGGATCTGATCCCGGACGATGCCCACGATGCCACCCTTAAAGAAGAGGATGGTCACCACAAACAGAAGGCCGATGATGTACTGCCAGGTCTCCGCCATGCTGCCGGAGCTCAGGTTGTACTCACAGAGGTTAATGAGGAAGGCGCCGATCACTGCACCGATCAGTGTGCCTCTGCCGCCGATGGCTACCCAGATCACCATAGTGATGGAATAGCTGATGGACATCTGGGTCGGTGTGATGGAGCCGTTGAAGTTCACAAAAAGCGCACCCGCAATAGCTGCGAAGACAGCCGATACCACATAGATGAAGTTCTTGAAGCTGCTGACCCGATAACCGGAGAAGTAAGTTCTGTTCTCGCCGTCCCGGATCGCAATGAGAAGCTTGCCGAACTTGGTATGGACAAGATAGGCGGAAAGCACGTAAACCGCCACCAGAAAGGCCAGGGCCACATAGAAAAGAACGATCAGATTTCCCTGATTCTTTTCGCCGCGAAGACTGCCGAGGAGAGACTGGATCTGGCTGATGCCGACATTACCGTTGGTATAAGGAGACAGGGCAATGAAGATGGAATACGCCGCCCAGGTCAGCGCCTGGGAAATGATGGAGAAGTACACGCCTCTGACTCTGTTTTTAAAGATAAAATAGCCGATGAGACCGGAAACTGCAAGGGGAACCAGCAGAATCATGAGAAATGTCAGGGGAAGGCTCAGGAAGGGCTTCCAGATCAGAGGAAGCTGGGTAAGACCGCCCACCTGCATGAAGTCGGTGATCTTGCCGTTGGTCTGCACCATCTTCAGATACATGCCCATGCCGTAGGCACCGAGACAGAAGTACAGGCCGTGTCCGAGACTCAGGATACCGGTGTAGCCCCAGATGAGATCGAGCCCGATGGCCACGATCGCAAAGGCCGTGCACTTGCCGAGGAAAAGCACTGTGGTGCTCTTCACTGCCCCGTTCAGGAGGAGCACCGGCATCAGAGCCAGCACCAGAACAATGAGGGCAAAGCACAGGTTGCTGCCGCTTATTTTCTTCATTTCCGCACCTCCTTATTCATCCAGCGCTCTGCTGCGTACGGTAAACAGTCCCTGGGGCTTCTTCTGCAGGAAGACAATGATGATGAGCAATACGATGGCCTTCGCAATGGAAGAGGATGTGATGGTCTCGAAGCCAATGCTGGAGAAGCCGATGATGCCGGAGCCGAGCACAGTGCCCAGAAGCTTGCCAACACCGCCGAGCACCACGGCCATGAAGGTATTCACAATGTAGTTCTGTCCGACAGTGGAATCAATGGAGCCGAGCAGTGCAATGGCACAGCCGGAAATGCCGGCAAGGCCGGAGCCCATGGCGAAGGTCAGATTGTCGACTCTTCTGGAGTTGATGCCCATACACTGGGCCATGGACCGGTTCTGCATCACCGCCCGCATTTTCCTGCCGAAGTTGGTCTTGTACATGAGCACCCAAACCATCAGGAGGCAGAGGCCCACCAGAGCGATAATGAAGAGTCTTGTCAGGGACAGGCTGGTGCCGGCCACCTTGATGCTGCCGGAGAGAATCTTCGGTGTGGTCACCAGCACACCCTGGGTACCGAAAATGGTACGGGCCGCCTGCTGAAAGATCAGGCTGACGCCCCAGGTGGCCAGGAGACTGTCGATCTCTCTGCCGTAGAGTCTGGAGACCACGAGGGTCTCCAGAAGTGAACCAATCAGAAAAGCAACCGCAAATGCAGCCAGGATCGAGACAAAGTAGCCGATATCTCCCGCGTCCTTCGAAATGTTTTTCTGGAAAAATCCCTGTACCATATAAGTGGTATAGGCGCCGATCATCATAAACTCGCCGTGGGCCATGTTGATGACCCGCATGAGACCAAAGGTGATAGCCAGGCCCAGGGACGCCAACAGGATGATGGACGCCAGGCTCAGCCCGTTAAAGATAAGATTGATCATGTTCTCCCTCCTGCTGCTTCTACGCTGTCTTACTCGATCGGCTGTACGCCTGCTGCCACTGCCCAGTCATAGGTGGTAAGGTACGGATCCGGCTCTACCGGGCTGTCTGTGGAGGATACCTCATAGATGAGGCCGTCATCTGCCACCTGACCGATTCTTACCGTCTTGGAAATGTGCTGATTCTCGCCGTTTACGGTGATAGTGCCCTCCGGTGCCTCAATGCTGAGACCGCCCAGTGCCTCTCTCACAGCGTCGGTATCAAAGCTGCCGGCCTTCTCGCAGGCTGCCTTCCACATGTATACAGCATCATAAGCTGCTTCTGCCGGATCGGAGGTCACACGGTCCTCACCGTACTTTGCCTTATAGGCCGCCACAAATTCCTTGTTCTTCTCGGTGTCTGTGGTCTCGTAGTAGTTCCAGGAAACCAGGTTGCCCTTCAGGATGTCGGCGCCGATGGTGGCTACCTCTTCCTCTGCGATGGAGAAGGACATGGACATGATGTCGTCGGAGCTGATGTTTCTGTCAGCCAGCTGCTTGAAGAAGGAAACGTTGCCGGTACCGTTCAGGGTGTTGATGATCACATCCGGCTTCGCCTCTTCGATCTTGGTGATGATGGAGGAGAACTCGGTCTGATCCATAGCGGCATATTCCTCGCCGACCACCTCAGCGCCGTCGGCTGCCTCGATCTGGGCATTGATGATCATGTTGGCGGTTCTCGGGAAGACATAGTCGGAGCCGATCAGGAAGAAGCGGCTGTAGCCCTCATCCAGCAGGTACTCAATGGCCGGTACGATCTGCTGGTTGGGTGCGGCACCCATGTATACAATGTTCTTGGAGGACTCCATGCCCTCATACTGTACCGGATACCAGAGGAGATTATCGTAATCCTCGAAGATCTGCTTTACAGCCTTTCTGGAGGAAGATGTCCAGCAGCCGAAAACGGTAGCTACCTCATCCTCGCCCAGCAGCTTCTCTGCCTTGGTGGCAAAGGTTGACGGCTCCGAAGCACCGTCCTCCTCGATGTACTCGATCTGCTTGCCCAGCACGCCGCCGTCTGCATTGATCTCGTCAATGGCCAGCACCTCGGCGTCCCGAACGGAGCCCTCACTGATGGCCATGGAGCCGGTCAGGGAATGCAGGAGACCCACGGTAACCGTACCGCCCTCAGAATCCGCTGCTGCCGCGCTGCTGCCTGCTGCCGCTGTGCTGTCTGCACTGCCGCTGCTGCTTCCGCCGCAGCCTGTCATGGAAACAGCCATTGCACACGCTGCTGCCATTGCCGTAAGCTTCGCCCATGTCTTTCTCATAATTTCTCCTCACTCTTTCTCTTCTCTGTGTCTGCCTTCTGTCCCCTCGGCCTCAGCTCTCCGCTGCTGCCTCCTTCTGCTTCAGAAGTGCCATCTTTCTGTCCTTGTAGTAGCAGATCAGATCCACGCACTCATCGTAGCCCAGGCGCTCACTGTTCAGCGTCATGTCATAGGCCACCGGATCTGTCCACTTCTCACCGCCGGTGTAGTAGCTGTAGTAGTCCGAACGGTACTTGTCGGTCTGGTAGATCATCTGGTCTGCTTCCTGCTTTGTCACATCCAGCCTCTCCATGACCGCAGCACGGCAGGCTCTTCTGGGTGCCTCCACATAGACGCTGACCACATTGGGTGCATCCCGCAGGATCATGTTGGCACATTTGCCGATGATGATGCAGGACTCTGTCTTCGCCAGCTCCCGGATGATCTTCGCCTGAATGTTGAAGAGGTTCACATCCGAAACGAAATCCCGCTGGCTCGGTTCCGCGATCCGGTTGATGTTCGGAAACATCTTCAGCGCCATGGCAAATTTCTTGCCCTTCAGCTTCTCATCGGATTTCACAAACAATGACTCGCTGATGCCGCTGTACTCGGATGCCATCTGCAGGATCTGCTTCTCATAGCAGGGGATGCCCAGCTTCTGGGAAAGCCGGATGCCGATCTCCTTGCCGCCGCTGCCGAAGCCTCTGGCAATGGTGATGACGTAATTGTCCACTTCTGTCCTCCTTTCCTGTGTAAACAGAGATCAGAAAATTTTCTCTCGGTTGTTCCCCGGGCGCCCCGCAAGCGAAGCTTTCGCTGAGCCCGGAGAACAACAAAGGGAGCCGACTTCCTTTCGGAAATCGACTCCCTTGCCGTCTCTCTGTCTGATGCGGATACGATACCATGGGATTTTGGAATCCACAACCGGATTTTTCCGGCTTTTTACCCGAAAATTCCGTCCTCTGCCTTATTTTCCAGACTTTTCCGGTACTGCACCGGCGTCATGCCGGTATATTCCCGGAAGAGCTTCGTGAAATAATCCGCCGTCTTATAACCGAGCTTTTCACTGATCTCATAGACCCGGTCCTCCGTCTCCGACAGAAGGCAGCGGGCGTATTCCATCTTGTAGCGGAGCACAAAGGCATTGAAATTCTCCTGCATCTGCCGCTTGAACAAACGCCCGAAGTAGTCCGGACTCAGCTTAAATTCTTCAGAGATATCACTTAAATTTATGTCAGTATGGTTTGAAAAATACGTGACCAGCTTCTGCACGAAGCCGGCTGAAATGTCCGCCCCGCAGGCCCGGAATATCCGCTCTGCAAGGGCCGGTGCCTGTGCGGCCGCAAGCTCCTGCCGTATGTTCTGCAGGCACTCCGCAAGTGCCTCCTCCGTCACCGGCTTCAGGAGATAGTCACTGGCGCCCAGCTGCATGCCCTGCCGCACATAGTCAAACTCGTTGTAGTTGCTTGCGATGATTTTGATGCCGCTGCAGCCCCGCTTCTTCAGCTCCCGCAGAAAATCGAGTCCATTCATCACCGGCATCATGACATCAACAAGGAACACATCAAAATCCCGATTCTCCTCCAGCAGGGTCAGCGCCTCCCGTCCGTTCCCGGCCTCCGCCGCAATGCAGAAGCCCTCCTGCTGCCAGACGCCGAGCTTCCGGTAGAACAGACGGTTGGTGCGGTCATCCTCCACGATCAGAACCTTGTACATCTTATCCTCCTACGCATAGCTCTGCATTCTTTCCATGACTGTATCCAATGCGGCATACAGCGGCTCT
>CAVELT010000019.1:20309-23019 GCA_963616545.1 Dysosmobacter segnis
CCGAGCTGCGCCTCCAGCTGCGGGAGGGCAATGACGGCATCCCCGCTGTCCGCATCCGGCAAGGCGCCCTGATAAGCCGCCGCTTCCTCCGTGTACTTTTCGAGCAGCTCCTGCAGCCGGGGAATGGGAATGGGCTTCGTGAGATAGTCATTCATCCCTGCGGCCTGCAGCCTCTCCTCCACCTCGGCGCCGATGTTGGCGGTCAGGGCGATCAGGATCAGCTTCTCGCCTCCGGGCAGCTGCCGCAGCAGCCCGGCCAGATCGTAGCCGCTCAGCACCGGCATGGAGATGTCCAGGAAAATAATGTCATACTGCTTTTCCTGCACCCGCTGCACGACCTTTTCCGGATCGGACTCCGTATCGGCGATATAGCCGAACTTATGCAGTATCTCGGCCTCCAGCACCAGGTTGATCTCATTGTCGTCCACAATGAGAATGGACATGCTGCGCCTTGCCTGCTGCTTCTCCGGACTGCGCTTCCGTTCTCTGGATTCACGGCGCCCGTAGACAAATTCCATGTCAAAGAAGAAGCGGCTGCCCCTTCCCTCCTCGCTTTCCAGCAGCAGCGTATACTGGCCGTGGCTCATCTCCTCCACCATCTTGCGGCAGATGGGCAGCCCCAGTCCCGTGCCCCCGTATTTTCGGGTAATGCTGCCGTCCCCCTGGGTGAAGGCCTGGAAGATGCTCTGCTGCCGGTTCCGGGGGATGCCAATGCCGGTGTCCTCCACGGAGAACTCCAGGACACACTTCCGCTCCCCCTGCATGAGGCTCCGGATGCCCAGGGTCACGGTTCCTTCCTTCGTGAATTTGAAGGCATTGTAGAGGAGGTTCGTGAGTACCTGCTTCAGCCGCAGGGGATCTCCGTAAAGATATTCCGGCAGCGCCTCCGGAAGGTCCATGACGAGCTGAAGCCCCCGCTTTTCTGCTTCATTTTCCAGCATGGCCTGCAGGTCTGTCAATATCGCATGAAGGTTAAAATTCTTGTCCTCAAAGACCATGCGGCCCGCCTCGAGCTTCGCATAATCCAGGATCTCGTTGATCTCCTCGAGGAGAATGTCTGCTGCCAATTGCATATTCTCCGCATAGCGCCGCTGGGCACCGGACAGCCGGGTATCCTTCAGAAGATAGAGATAGCCGGAGATGGTATTTAAGGGCGTCCGCAGCTCATGGGACATCTGGGTCAGGAACTGGCTCTTCACCTGACTGGCCTTCTCTGCCCGGCCCTTGGCCTCGATGAGCTCCTTCTCTATGCTTTCCGATTTCGCAAGCTCCGCCAGCATATCGGCGGACAAGGCATTGAACTCCTCGGCAAACTGCTGCAGCTCCCAGACGCCCTCCGGCTCCACAAACATGCGGCGCCTGCCGTGCTGCCGCTCGATGAGCTTTTTGTAGCGCACCACCGGCCGGATATACCAGGCCTGAAACAGAAAGATCAGGATCAGCAGAATGCCCAGCTCTCCGATGCCGCAGGCAGTCTGCAGAAGATACGCCCGATCCGCCTCCTGCCGGGCAGCCGCTACGCTCTGCTGCAGCCGCGCACTCATGGTGCCTTGAAAGCGCTCGATATAGGAATCAATCAGATTTTTGTAGACAAAATATGGGCTTCCATAAAGGATCTCGATGGATTTTCCGGCTTTTTCTGAAGCCGCGCAGTCATAGTCCGGCTCCAGGGGATAGGACCGTACATACTGTATCCAATCCTGCAGAACTTCTCCGTCCTGCGCTTCGGATGCTTGCGCGCTGCCGTTCTCTCCCGCCGCTGACCCGGCAGTCACGCCGAAGACATTATCCTGATCCGCCTCCGTGCTTTCGAGCTTCAGGCGCATGGCACTGATCTCGATGTGCATGAGGATGTCCGAAAAATACTTGGCCTGCTCCAGGTCCCGCTTCTCGCCGTTCGGCAGCGGCAGGTCCTCCAGCTCCCGGATCACCTCCTCCCGGTGCTGATCCACCTTCACCTCGTTCCAGTAATTCCGGAAATGGCTCAGATCGCCGGTCACTGCATAGAGACGGACCTCGTTGGTGAGGTAGTCCGAGCTCTCCTTGAGGCGGGCGGCCAGCTGCTCATCGGCCAGCTGCTCGTCATAGGCGCTCTGCAGACGGCGGCTGCTGTTCATCTGCAGCTGATTTCCGAAAAGGACCAGCCCCAGCTCCAGAAGGGCCAGCAGAAGGACCACGGCGGTGATGCACTTTGAATTTTTCCAGCTCTCCCTTCGCTTCATCGCGGCCACGCCTCCCCGTTGAGGATCGCCCGCTGCAGCTTGTCGCCCTCGTAGTAAAGCTCGAGATGAAAGAAGGGCGCTTTCCGGTTCAGGAGCTCGAAGAAGAGCTTGTCGCCCTCCCAGATGGGAAGCTCCGGGATCCGGGCCTTCGACACCCACTCCAGTACGCCCTCATTGCAGAGAATTTCTGTGCCGCTGTAGCGAGTGGCCGTGAAGAGATGCATCCTCTCTGCCGGGTAGGGCGGGCAGTAGAAATCCACGATGCCTCTGTAGTTCGGATCCAGCAGGGTGAGTCCTGTCTCCTCCCGGGTTTCCCGCAGCACGCAGGCCAGGGCGTCCTCCCCCGGCTCAAACTTCCCGCCCACGCCGATCCACTTGTCGTGGTTCACATCATTTTTCTTCTTCACCCGGTGCAGCATGAGATAGGCGTCGTCCTTTTCGATATAGCAAAGTGTGGTTTGCAGCAGGTTCATGTGGGGGTCCTCCGG
>CAVELT010000020.1:0-10239 GCA_963616545.1 Dysosmobacter segnis
GGTACCGTCGGCAACGGGCACTGCAACATTTCCCTGGGCACCTCCGGCACCATCTTCATTTCCGCAAAGGATTTCACAGTAGATCGACAGAATGCGCTCCACGCCTTCTGTCACGCCGACGGGCATTACCACCTGATGGGCTGCATACTGAGCGCGGCCTCCTGCAACAAATGGTGGATGGAGGAGATTCTCCGGACACAGGACTTCTCTGCCGAGCAGGCCGACATTAGCCCGGAAATGCTGGGACGGAACGCAGTCTTCTTCCTTCCCTATCTCATGGGCGAGCGCTCTCCGCTGAATGATCCCGCGGCCCGGGCTGCCTTTATCGGCATGCGGATGGACACGAGCCGCACAGAGCTCACCCAGGCGGTGCTGGAGGGCGTAGCCTTTGCGCTGCGGGACTGCTGCGAAATTGCGAGAGCCCAGGGCATCGATCTGCAGGAAACCATGATCTGCGGCGGCGGTGCCAAAAGCCCGCTCTGGCGGAGGATCATCGCCAATGTATTGAACCTGCGGGTACATGTACCGGCCTGTGAGGAGGGCCCCGGTATGGGTGCGGCAATGCTGGCCATGGTGGCCTGTCATGTTTATCCCGACATCGAAGCCGCCGCAAACGCTATCGTCCGGATCCGATCCACCGAAGAGCCGGATCCGGCTCTGGCCGCCCGCTATAACGAACGTTATTCGCTTTTCCGAAAGCTCTATCCCGCCCTGCGGGACTGCTTCCGGGAGATGTAATACACACACTTATTTATTTCAGGAGGAAACGCTATGTTGAATGTAAGCCCCGTAAAAGTCGGTATCGTTGCCGTAAGCCGTGACTGCTTCCCGGCATCGCTCGCGGTCAACCGCAGAAAGGCCCTGGTCGAGGCCTATACCCGGAAATACGGTGCCGAAGACATTTACGAATGCCCGGTGACCATCATCGAGTCCGAGATCGATATGGTAAATGCGCTGAAGGACATCAAGGCCAACGACTGCAATGCACTCTGCGTCTATCTCGGCAACTTCGGTCCGGAGATCTCCGAGACCCTGCTGGCAAAGCACTTTGACGGTCCGAAGATGTTCTGTGCTGCTGCCGAGGAATCCGAAAAGGACCTTATTGACGGGCGCGGCGATGCCTACTGCGGCATGCTGAATGCCAGCTACAACCTGGCGCTCCGGAACACGAAGGCCTACATCCCGGATTATCCCGTGGGGGATGCCGAGGACTGCGCGGATATGATTCACGATTTCGTTCCCGTTGCCAGAACCGTCATCAGCCTATCGGAGCTCAAGCTCATCAGCTTCGGTCCCCGTCCCTCCAATTTCTTCGCCTGCAACGCGCCCGTCAAGCAGCTCTACAATCTGGGCGTGGAGATCGAGGAGAATTCCGAGCTGGATCTCTTTGAAAGCTACCAGAAGCATGACGGCGACAAGCGCATCGAGGCTGTGGCCGCCGAAATGGCCGCTGAGCTCGGTGCCGGTGTCGGCAAAAACAGTGCCATGCTGCCGAAGCTGGCCCAGTACGAGATCACACTGCTGGATTGGATCGAGGCGCACAAGGGCTATCGGAAAAATGTTGCCATCGCCGGAAAGTGCTGGCCTGCCTTCCAGACCCAGTTCCACTTTGTGCCCTGCTATGTGAATTCCCGTCTGACCGGCCGCGGCATTCCGGTTTCCTGCGAGGTGGATATCTACGGCGCCCTGTCCGAGTACATCGGCACCTGCATTTCCCAGGATGCGGTGACCCTTCTCGATATCAACAACTCCGTGCCGAAGGATATGTATCATGAAAGCATTGAAGGGAAGTTCGATTACAAGCTCACCGACACCTTCATGGGCTTCCACTGCGGCAATACCTGCTCCTCCAAGCTGGTATCCCCGCACCTTGATTTCCAGCGGATCATGGCCCGGAACCTGCCGAGAGAATTCACCGACGGCACCATCGAGGGCGATATTCAGCCCGGCGACATCACCTTCTACCGTCTCCAGTCCACCGCAGACAACCAGCTCCGGGCTTACGTGGCCGAGGGCGAGGTTCTGCCGGTACCGAGCCGCAGCTTCGGCTCCATCGGCGTCTTCGCGATTCCGGAGATGGGCCGCTTCTACCGCCATGTGCTGATCGAGAAGAATTTCCCGCACCATGGTGCCGTTATGTTCGGTCACTACGGCGAGACCCTCTACCGCGTGCTGCAGTACCTCGGCCTTCCCGATGCCGAGATCGGCTTCAACCGCGCTGCCGGTGACCGCTACCCGGGAGAGAACCCGTTCCATAAGTAAGCAGAGGATAATGTCTTCGGGCAGTCAGAGGCCGCCGGTGCACAGCACCGGCGGCCTCTTCTTGACCGGTTCGGAACAGCGACTGCCGTTCCCAAACCGTTTTATTTGTTTAAAACATCAGCCGCATCTGATACCAGACCACATTGCCGTGTACGGACGCGGAAATGCCTTCATTAACAAAGCCGAACTTCGCATAATAATGCAGCAGTCTGTCCTTGCAGGTGAGCACCAGGCCCTTTCTGCCCTGCGCCTTTGCCTCTGCGATCACATACTGCAGCAGCGCGCCTGCACAACCCTGACAACGATAGTCAGGAATGGTGTCCACCCCAAAGATCATCTGCCAGGCGCCGTCCTCCTTGTGCAATGATGCGTCCTCATACATCTCATCCTTGAGATCCGGATCATCCGTCACCATGCCGTTGACGAAGCCGACCATGCGGTCGCCGTCCAGCTGCACCCAGAAGTGCTCCGGATAAGCCGTCAGTCTCTCCTTAAGGCTCTTTTCCGTAGCCGCCTCTGCTGCCGGAAAGCATTCCGCCTCAATCTTCACAATGTCCTGCAGATCCTCGATCGTTGCTGTTCTGATTTTCACTCTTCTCCTCCTGTATCATGATCCTTACAATTTCCCTGTCGGTCTCCCGCATACCGTCCCGGCCAAGCTGACCGATATTTCGGATGGTATTCTCTACTCCCTTTGCCACAATGCCGTCACCGCCCCGGAACTGCTGCCCGTTCTGATACATATGATAGCCCAGAATGCCCGCCTCCACACTGGAAGCGATCTTGGCCGCACAGCTGGGCTTCGCACCGTCGCAGATGATGCCGGACACAATGGCGAGAGAATTCACCAGGGTGTGAGAAACCGCCTTCAGGTCCGCCCCCTGCAGATAGGCAATGCCGCAGCCGGCAGCACAGCCCGCACTTACTGCACCGCAGTATGCCGACAGCCGGCCGATGCCGGTTTTTTCATGAATGGCGATGAGATTGGACAGCACCAGCGCCCGGTACAGCTTTTCCTTGCTGCAGCCCAGTGCCTTGGCGTATTCAATCACCGGCACCGACACGGTGATGCCCTGGTTGCCGCTGCCGGAATTGATAACCACCGGGAGCTCGCAGCCGCTCATTCTGGCATCCGAGCCCGCTGCCGCCTTGGCAATGGCGCGGTTCCGGACATCATTGCCATAGAATTTCAGGTAGGTAGAGCCTACATTAGCACCATAATCCCCCAGCAGCCCCTCTTCCGAGATCTGCGTGTTGTACTGGATTTGCGTATCCAGCACCGGACGGACATCCTCCAACGCGCAGGTGTCCGCAAAGGCATAAATATCCGCCATGTTCAGAAGGCTGCGGTCCGTCAGATTTCCTTCTGCAGGAGCAGCACCTGCGCAGTCTGCCGGCGCCGGGTTCTCTGTATTGTCCAGCAAAACCTCATCATTCCTTCTGACATAAACGATGTTGGTGTGGTGCTGGTTGATGCGGACCACTGCAGAATCAGTGTCCTTATAGAGTGCCAGGATAATGTCGAAGATGAAGCCGTTGTCGATGGCCTCCACAGAAATGGGTACCTCGGACAGAAAGCGGCGCATGGCCGCCTTCTGCCTGTCTGTCACCATCGAAATGACCTCCAGCTCTCGGTTCGCATCTCCGCCCACGATGCCCGCAGCAGCTGCGGCCTCTATGCCCTTCATGCCGTCTGTGTTGGGCACCACCACACTCTTTACATTCTTGATGATGTTGTTGCTGACACCGATCTTCACCAGCTCCGGCTCACTGCCCAGCACCTCCCTGGCCTTGGCCGCCGCATAAGCGATGGCAATGGGTTCTGTGCAGCCCATCGCAGGAATCAGCTCCTCCTTCAATGTCTGAACATAAGTCCTGTAGATCTTGCCGCTCTTCTCCATGGGCATAGTCTCCTTATCAGATCTTCTTGCTTTCCAGTATTTCCACAATGGTCTTTTCCGTACCCACCATGCCGGGAGAGGCGATGCGCCCCATGTTCCGCATGCTTTCCTCGGGTGTTCTACCGTTGATGCCGTGTACATTATAAACGAAAACATCCTGCATTGCCATAGCCACAGACTGCCATGCCGCATCCACAGCCACGACGCCCTTCATGGTGCAGCCCTGGTTGCCGCCGTCACAGATCATGCCGGTAATGCTGCTGGCCATATTGTTGATGGTCTGCGCCATCTGCTTCGTACTGCCGTCCCGCAGCAGCACCAGGCCGCAGGCCATGCCGGTGCCCGCAGCAATGGCGCAGCCGCAGAAGGCAGAAAGCTTGCCGGAATATTCCTTAATATACATGCAGACCAGATAGCTCAGCGCCGTTGCCCGCAGCAGCTTCTCTTCCGTATAATGATTCACCTTGTATGCAGCATACAGCGGCATGGTGGCGATGATACCGTGGGCGCCGGAGCCGGTGATGCTCATGGCCGGATCCGGAAGCCCCAGAACCCGGGCCTCAATGGCTGCATTGCATAAAAGAGATGCCGTCTTCTGCTCATCCTTCGAAATGATCTCACCGCCGTTCTGCGCCAGCAGATACCGGGCATAGGTGGTCTTCGGACTTTCCAGCCCGGCCCGGCAAAGAGCATTATTCAGCCGGAAAGCTTCCCGGATGAACTGCAGCTCTTCAGCCGGTACCGTCAATACATAGTCATGAAGCTGCTCCAATGTGTATTGATGGATCAGCGGAACCGCATTCTCCTCCGCAGCAGCCGCCGTTTCCTTTTCAAATACCGCCTTTCCGTTTTCCGTGATCCTCACAATATTGGTGTGGGCATCCTGAATGGTAACACAGGCACTGTCCTCTGTTGTCTTCACGGTGGCCTCAATAAAGATGCGGCTGGTGATTTCACTCATCTCTACCTTGATCATCCCCGCCGCCACCATCGATTTGGCCGTCTCAGCCTCCTCCGCAGTAATGCCGTCCAGACACTCAAGCCCCTTGTCCGGGTCTGCGCCCGCAATGCCCAGCGCAGCAGCATGGTAATTTCCCACCTCATCGGAGCCGGGGATACCGCAGGTAAAGGCATTTTTAAACATGCCGCTGTTCAGCCGCAGGATCACCTGCTGCACTTTTCCGGTCGTATGTCTTCTTGCGGTGGAAACCGCAAATGCAATGGCACCGGGCTCTGTCACGCCCAAGGCCGGGCGCATATCCTGTCGAATCAGCTCTGTTAACTCATGCATGCAAAGCACCTCCTGTCTTCTTCTCCATCCATTCCTTGCCTTCCACCACACGGGTCACCATCATGGAGGCAATGGTATCACCGGAGGAGTTCAGACAGGTCGCCATAGGATCCACCAGGAATCCGATGGTAGCAATGATCGGGAATGCTTCTGCCGGAAAGCCGAAAAGATTGACGATCAGCATTTCTCCCACAAGGCCGCCGCCCGGCGCACCGGACAAAACGAAGGCACTGAGCACGGCCACGAGAATCGACATGGCGTAGGTGCCGACACCGGTATAGGGAAGGCCGAAAATGCCGAAAAGAAAGGCAATTTTTGTAATGGAGGACAGCACCGAGCCATCCATGTGCATGGTGCACCCCAGCGGCAGGACAATGTTGTAAATATCACTGGGAACACCGATCTCCTCACAGGCCTCCATATTGGCCGGCAATGCCGCACAGGAGCTCTGGGTTGCAAAGGCAGTGATAGCGGGCTTGAAAATATTCTTCAGCATAACCTTCAATCCCATCCGGCCGCCTGCCATCAATGTATAGAGCGGGAAGAAAACCAGTGCATAGACGATGCACAGAGGATAGTAGACCAGCATGCAGCGGCCGTAGTCTCCCAGCAGCTGCGGGCCGAACTCGCCGATCAGGTTGGCAAAATATGCACCGAGACCGATGGGTGCCAGCTTCATGATCATATCCACGAGCTTCATGATGATCTGGTTCATGTTGACCAGAAGCTTGCCTGCAGGACTCTCCTCTCCGCCGCAGCCGGCCACCGCCAGACCCGTCAGAATCGCAGCAAGGATGATCGGCAGCATGTTTTGGCGGCTCAGCAGTCCGGTAAAATCGTCCACTGTCAGCGTATTCACAATCATATCGCTGATGGAGGACATCTCTCCCATTTCGCTGCTTCCCATCTCAATGGTGGTGTTGGCAGCGGGCGGAAACAGATTCACCGCCAGCAGCACCAGCACCGAAGCAAACAAACCAGTCACAATGAAAGTGGCCACCATGGTGCCGAGAATCTTGCCCAGACGCTTCATGTTCAGCATGCTGCCCACAGAGGAAGCGATAGAAACAAAGACCATGGGCACCACAATGGTGAACATCAGGTTAATGAAGATCGTGCCGATGGGCTCCAGCACCGTTGCCTTTTCTCCCAGCACCGCGCCGAGGATACCGCCTGCGAAAATGCCCAGCAGCAGGATCAGCGAAAACTTATAATTCTCCCAAAACTTTTTCATATTCATTCACTCCGTTTTGATTCAGCGGCGGGTGGATGCTGCGGCCCGCCGGTCTTCTTTGTCTGCGCCCTGCTTACAGCGTATCCACAGCAGCCCTCAGCTGTGCCATGGCTTTTTCCAGTGTTGCCCGGGGACAGGCTGCATTGAGACGCATGTATCCGCTGAGGCTCCGTCCGAAGGTATAGCCTTCATTCAGCCCAAGCTTTGCCTTGTGAATGAAGAAGTCCTGCAGCTCTTCGTTGTTCATGCCGAGGTCACGGCAATCCAGCCACATGAGATAGGTGGCATCCGGACAGTTG
Source organism: Dysosmobacter segnis (assembly GCA_963616545.1). GTDB lineage: Bacteria > Bacillota > Clostridia > Lachnospirales > Lachnospiraceae > Oribacterium. The sequence continues at coordinate 6,988 of CAVELT010000020.1, forward strand.
GGTTTGATCTTCGGAATATACTTTGCGCAGTAATCGCAGACATAATCGAAGTTTGCGGAAATGTAGGGAAGCAGCTGGTCCAGCCACTCCTCGCCTTCACGATAGGCCGCCTCCATTGCAACAGAGCTGAAGGCATTGTTCCGATGAATATCCATGCCGCCCCAGAATGCATCGAAGGTCTTCTTCATTTCCATGTTGGGGAAAATGGTGGTGCTGGCCTGCAGTCCTGCCAGATTAAAGGTCTTGGTAACAGAAACACAGGTGATGATATGATCTGCAATTTCCCGGGAAAGCTTTGCTGTCGGGGTGTGATGCTTCCCATGGAAAATGAGATCGGAATGGATTTCATCAGACACCAGAAGTGTGTTATTCTCAATACAAAGCTCTGCCATCCGCTGAAGCTCTTCCGGCTCCCATACAATTCCCAGCGGATTATGAGGATTGCAGAGCAGGAAAATGCTGCATTCCTTCACCTTTGCTTCAAAGTCCGCAAAGTCCACATGCCAATGGCCGTTCTCCTCCACCATCTGATTCTCTGCCACGGTGCGGTCCCAGGCTTCCACCACATCATAGAATTCAGAATATACCGGCGTCTGAATCAATACCTTGTCACCGTCCTTGCTGAAGAGCTTGACGATGGCAGACAGCGCCGGCACCACGCCGAGACTCCAGCTCATCAGTGCAGTATCTGTCTGCCAGTTGTTCCGCTTCAGTTCCCATTCCTGTACCGCCTCGAAATAGCTGGCCGGTCGTGATGTATAGCCCCAGAGGCCTTCTTCGGCCTTTGCCTTACAGGCATCAATAATGGGCTGTGCAGTACGGAAATCCATGTCCGCCACCCAGAGGGGAATCACGTCGGCAGTGCCGAACTTCATTTCCCGCTCATCGTACTTGGAGGAACGGTTTTTGCTGCGGTCAATGGGTTCATCAAAATTGTACTTCATTTTTTTATTCTCCTTATGCTATAGAATACTTTGAACAGAAATGCCGGATCCGCCGGAAGCCCTCCCGAAGATCCTGTTCCGAGGACGCGAAGGAAAGCCGGACAAAGTCCACACATTCTTTTCCGAGACCCGCTGCAGGCACCACGGCAATCTTTTCCTCCTCCAGCAGCTTTTCGGCAAATTCCGCGCCGGAAAGCCCTGTCCCGGAAACATTCAGCATGATATAAAAAGCGCCCTGGGGAACAACATAGCTTAGCGCAGGAATACTGCTCAGCTCCTCCAGCACCAATGCCCGCCGCTGTGCAAAGACCTCCACCATCCGTCTGACCTCTGCCTGCACCTCCGGCGCATTCATGGCCTTTGCCGCCGCGATCTGCGTGAAGGTCGCTGAAGATGTGGAGCTGTACTGATGCACCCGCATCAAGGCGTCGACAAAGCGGGCATCCGTCGCGATATAGCCGAGACGCCAGCCCGTCATAGCATAGGTTTTGGAAAAGCCGTTGATGAGAAAGGTTCTTTCCTTCATGCCGGGATAAGAAACGATGGAATGAAATGCCTGATCATAGGTAATGTAGCTGTAGACCTCATCCGTCATCACCAGCAGATTGTTTTTCCTGGCAATTTCACAAAGACCCGCCAGAATATCATCCCGGTAAACGGCTCCGGTTGGATTGTTGGGATTGTTCAGAACGATCATCTTCGTGCGGGGAGTGACGGCCCTCTGCAGCTGCTCAAGATCGATCTGAAAATCATTTTCCTGCGTCAAGGGAAGCTCGATGGGAATGCCTCCGCAGAGCCGGGTGAGATTAACATAGGAAACAAAGGCCGGTGTGAATATGATCACCTCATCTCCCGGATCGATCACGGAAAGCATCACGTTGTTCAACGCTTCCGCACAGCCGTTGGTGATCACGATCTCCTTCTCCGGCAAATAGGAAACCCCGGTATCCTGACGGATCCGCTCTGCAACGCTTTTCCTTAACTGCACATTGCCGCGATTGGAGCTGTAATGGGTTTCATTGGCAAGTATCGCCTGAATCGCTTCCTGTCGAATCTTCTCCGGTGTGGCAAAGTCGGGTTCACCGGCGCTGAAGGAAATCACATCCTCACCGGCGTCCTTCATATTACGGGCCTTCTCCATCACAACACGGATCGAAGACATTTGCACCGCCTGCAGACGCGCTGCCGGAGTATACAGATCGTAGTCAGAATTCATAATCGGAACCTCCTCTTTCATGATAAAAAGTGTATCTCAGCGTTCTCTCCTTTACCAACTGTAATTATCGGTATAAAATACAGGAAAATACCTGTGATAAAGGGGTGTGACTATGAATTTTCAGAATATTGAATATTTTTTATGTACAGAGAGGGCACGCAGCTTTACGCATGCGGCAGAGAAGCTTCATGTGACGCAGCAGACCCTCAGCGGTCAGATTGCTGCACTGGAAAAAGAGCTTGGCTGCCGTCTCTTTGTCCGTCATGTTCCTCTGGAGCTGACAGAGGAGGGCAATGCCTTCGCCCGTTATGCCCGATCCTTTCAGAGAAACTATCGCGCCATGATGAACGAATTCAGTGACCGCGCGCAGGAGCAGCGGGGCACCCTGCGAATCGGCATCGCAACAACCCGCGGACGGGTTCTGCTGCCCCGTCTCCTCTCAGAGTTTCAAAAGGAATATCCGCTGGTGGCCCTGGAGGCCGCAGAGGACACCAATGACGCACTGCTGGAGGCACTGCTGCGCGGTGAAACCGACCTGGTGATCGGCGATCTGCAAAAAAATATACCCGGGCTCCAAACCCGGGTATTCTATCAGGAGGAAGTCATTCTGCTCCTCCCCAAGCTTTTATTGGAAAAATTATACAGTGACGCCTATCCCGACCGCATAGAAGCGCTGCGGAACAGCTGCGATCTGAAGCTGCTGGCCGACTGCCCGTTTCTCCTGGGATATTCGACGGATATCGCAGGCAGAATTGCCGAGAATCTGCTGCGGCGTTCCGATCTCATTCCGCTTGTAAAATGCCGCTCCCAGAACATTGAACTGCTGCTGGACTGCTGTGCCCAGGGCCAGGGTGCCTGCTTCTGCCCGGATAAGCTGCTGCAGGCAGCATTATCTCCGAAGCAGCTTGCAGAGATGGAAATCCTGCATTTTCCGGACAGCACCGACTATACCATCTGCTTCGGCTGGCGGGAAGAAAACTGCCGATGGAAGCTGCTGGAGCGTTTTATGGAAATCGCAGCGGCTGCGATCTAGGCAACCCGCTTCCGCTTCGCCGCAAAATACAGCGCGATCAGCGCCATGCCGGTCAGTAC
>CAVELT010000021.1:0-5999 GCA_963616545.1 Dysosmobacter segnis
ATCGAGATCCGTTTCATCGGCATGACTGCCATTGCAGAAACCTCCTTCCTAGAGCTTCAGGTACATAAGTACCTGACGGACTGCCTCGGCTTCCCTCTGCCGTGCTGTCAGCGCAAGGGCTGCGCAGTCCCCCTCCGCCTTTTTCAGCGCCGTCTCCAGCTCCGTCTGTCCTTCCAGCGCAGCCTTCTCCTTTTTGTCCGAAAGCAGCTTCTGCGCCTCCTGCCCGGCAGCATCCCGCAGGGCCGACGCCCTCTGCTTCGCCTGCTGCACCAGCTTCCGGGCATCCTCCGATGCCTGCCGCACCATCTCGTCGGCCTCCTGCTCGGCGGCACGAATCCTGTCCATCGTTTCCTTCGCCAAGTTTACGACCTCCTCTCTTAAGACAAGTTCGTCTTACTATTTTTAGATAACAAAGCGAATCTAGCGCATTGGCAACATTTTGTCAATACAACTTTCGTGCAGTTCTAACAATATCGAGCGGTTCGTTTTTATCAATCTGCAACAATATACCCAAAAAAATGCAAATTCAAAAACAGACAACTTTCCGGCAAAACGCACAATAAACATCTGATTAGCCACTACTAACTCAATAAACAACAGCCATAAAAGCGCATCCATTCCAAAAAAGAACAGAAAAAAAAGAAGACTATGGTGAAAATGCCATAGCCTTCTTCATCGGTTTTCGAAAAAGATATTTATTTTTTGTATACAGTGAGCAGGGAAACTCAGGCCTCTTTTTCGGCTGTTTTGGCCTCTTCCGCCGGCTTGGTCTCTGCCGGCTTCTCTGCTGTTTCCGCCTTCGGCGCTGCCGGCTTCACTGCTGCGTCAGCCTTCGGTGCTGCCGGCTTTGCTGCCGCCGGCTTTACCGGACGCTTTCCGGTGATGGCACCGGTAGGACACTTCTGCGCACAGAGTCCGCAGTCCTTACAGTTCTCATTCATCACTGCCAGGTTGTCCACGATGTGGATACCGTCGAACTTACAGGTGCGCTCACACATGCCGCAGGCGATACAGCCAGCCGCACAGGCATCCTTCACCTGCTTGCCCTTCAGATGGTTCTGGCAGGCAACGATGTGCTTCTTCTTTGCCGGTACCATATCAATGATATGCTTCGGGCAGGCCTTGCTGCAGGCACCGCAGCCCGCACACTTCTCCTTATCCACAACGGCCACGCCGTTCACGATATGGATAGCGTCAAACTTACATGCCTTTACGCAGGTGCCGTAGCCGCAGCAGGAATAGGGACATTCCTTCTCGGAGCCGTTCGGCACCACAGAGAGCTCTGTACAGTCCGCAATACCGGTATAGCTGTAGGTCTGCTTTGCCTTGTCGCAGGAGCCCTGACATCTTACGAAGGCCACCTTCTTCTCGGAAGCGCCGACATTGGCCGCACCCATGATGGAGGCAATCTTCTCTGCCGCTGCAGCACCGCCTACGGGACACTGGTTTACCGGTGCCTCGCCCTGCGCAATGGCCTTCGCACAGCCGTCGCAGCCCGGGAAGCCGCAGGCACCGCAGTTGTTTCCGGGAAGCGCGGCACGAACCTGCGCCTCCTTCTCATCCACCTCAACCTTGAACTTCTCGGAAGCTACGCCGAGGAAGAGGCCGAGGATCAATCCGGTCGCGCCGACCATGACGGCAGCGACAATAACGATTGTTGCAATCATCGCTTACCTCCTTAGATCAAGCCGCTGAATCCGAAAAATGCAATGGCCATGAGACTTGCTGTGATCAGCACGATCGGAGAGCCCTGGAAGGAATGCGGAATGTGATCGTTTCCTTCGATGATGTTCTCACGGATGGTGGACATCAGGATCAGCGCAAGCGCGAAGCCGCAGGAAATACCGAGGCCGTAAACCAGGCACTCTGCGAAATTATAGCCGTAGGTTACATTGTTCAGGGCAACGCCCAGCACCGCACAGTTTGTGGTGATCAGGGGCAGATACACGCCGAGGGACTCATAGAGCGCCGGCATGCTCTTCTTCATGAACATCTCTACAAACTGCACCAGTGCCGCAATGACCAGAATGAAGACGATGGTGTTCAGGAACTCCAGACCATCCTTCAGGCCGAGGGCGGTGCACAGCGGGCTTGTCGTCTTGAGGAAAACCACGTAGATGGCGTGGGTCACCACAGAGGCGATGGCAATGACGAAGATTACGGCTGCGCCCATGCCCTTACTGGACTCTGTCTTCTTCGATACACCGAGGAAGGGGCAGATGCCCAGGAACTGGGACAGCACGACATTGCTGACAAGCGAGTACTTAATGGCGATCAATAATAAATTCAGCATGCTCAGGCCTCCTTCTTCTCAGGAGCTTTTTTCTCTTCTGTCTGACAATCTGAGAAGCAGCCCATGCAGTTGCCGCTGCAGACGAAATCCTGCGGTGCATCGCCGTTGGTTGCGGACGGCAGCTTCAGCTTGTTCTGAATGGCTGTCAGCATGGCGAGTACCAGGAAAGCGCCCGGTGCGAGCACAAAGATGCTAATGTTGTAGGCCTCCGGAATCAGACGGAAGCCGAAGATGGAGCCGGCGCCGAGGATCTCACGCACAGCGCCGATGATGGTCAGCGCCATGGAGAAGCCCAGGCCCATGCCGAGGCCGTCGCAGAAGGACAGCACCGGTGTGTTGAACAGTGCATAGGACTCGGCACGGCCGAGGATAATGCAGTTTACCACGATCAGCGGAATATAGATGCCCAGTGCAGAATACAGTGCCGGCACATAGGCCTGGATCAGCAGCTGCACGATGGTCACCAGGGATGCAACAACGACGATCTCGCCCGGCAGTCTCATACGCTCCGGAATCACATGACGGAGTGCGGAAATCAGCATGTTCGAGAACATCAGAACGGCAGTGGTGGAAAGACCCATGCCCAGACCGTTAATCGCGCTGGTGGTGGTGGCCAGAGTCGGACACATACCCAGCATGATGATGAAGGTGGGGTTTTCCTTGATGATGCCGTTATAAATTCTTTCTAAATATTTATTCATTTATCTCGGCCTCCTCACTTATTTTCAACGTACTGCGAAACGAAGTCTGTTGCCGCATTGACGGTGTTGGTCACAGCGGTAGAGGTGATCGTTGCACCGGAAATGGCATCGATCTCATCCTCTCCGGCAGCACCTGTCTTCACAACAGAAATGTGCATGCCCTTGCCGGCAAACTGCTCATAGAAGTCCGGCTCTGTGGCCTTCTGTCCGAGACCTGCTGTCTCCGGCAGTGTCTCCGGGAAGGAAATGCCGGAAACCGTCAGCTCCGGGGTCACGCCCACAACAACGACCACGTCGCCGCCGTAGCCGGCACAGGAGCCCTTGACGATATAGCCGATCTCTGCGCCGCTCTCGTCCTTGGCAGCCACGATGGAGATCAGCTTTGCGCCGCCGTTGGCAGCACCTACGGTGCCGTCAGCATTGGCCTGCTCGAGTGCAGGAGCATAGGTATCCTCATCATACTCGCTGGCAGCCATAACCTCCTGATAGGAAGCAATGGTGGAGGCGTTGTTTGCTGCTTCAATGGTGTCCTTGGTGAGGCCGTAGACACCGCCCAGAAGGAGACCGGAAATCAAAGTGATGGCGGTCAGCACCAGGGCGTCCTTTACGAAAGAATCCTGCTTCATTTCTTCTCGCCCTCCCTTCCGAATGCCTTGGGAATGGTCAGCTTGTTGATGGACGGCACCAGAATATTGGTCAGGATGATGGCATAGGAAACGCCCTCAGCCGAGCCGCCGAACAGTCTGAACAGTCCGGTCAGAAGTCCGAGCACAACAGCGAACACGATCTGTCCGTTGGGTGTGATCGGAGATGTCACATAGTCGGTTGCCATGAAGAAGGCACCGAAGATCAGACCGCCGCCGCAGATCTCGCAGGCAACATAATAAAGGTCGAAGCCTCTGCCGCCGAAGATCAGTGTGAAGATTGCCACTGTCGCAATATAGATGAGCGGAATCTTCGGAGAGATCACCTTCCGAACAATGAGGTACAGTGCGCCGATGAGCAGGCAGAGCTTGGAAACCTCACCGATGGTGCCGGGAATTCTTCCCAGGAACATCGCAGCGAGATCCTGTGTCTCTCCGGCTGTCTTCATCAGGGCCAGCGGTGTTGCGGAGGATGTGGCATCCACGCCCACACCGGTAAAGCTGGTCATCTTGCCGGCAAAGGAAATCAGCAGGAAGCAGCGTGCTGCCAGCGCCGGGTTCATGAAGTTGCAGCCCAGACCGCCGTACAGCTGCTTCACCACGATAATGGCAAAGAAGGCGCCCAGCACCGGAATCCATGCCGGGATGTCCGGCGGGCAGTTCAGTGCCAGGATCAGTCCGGTAACCGCCGCAGAGAAATCCCCTACGGTGATGGGCAGCTTCATCAGCTTCTCATAAACAAACTCTGCCAGAACAGCAGCCACTGTGGTCAAAATCACCACCAGGGCGGCATTGAAGCCCCACTGGGCAATACCGTACAGTGCTGTCGGGATCATGGCAATCAGCACATCTCTCATGATGGCTGATGTCGTAATGTCGTCGCGAACATGAGGATTGGCAGAGAGATTCAGCATTTTACTCATTTCTTTACCTCCTCATTCTTCTTCGCTTCCTCCTGGGCCTTCGCTTTGGCGGCAGCGGCACGTCTCTCCGCTCCCACAAGGCGCTTCATCATCTTGAAGCCCTGGGTCAGAGGACGCTTGGCGGGGCAGGCATAGGCACAGCAGCCGCACTCAATACACTCCATACCCTGAAGGCGGGCAAAGTCTGCCGTATTTTTATGCAGCGCAGCCTTCATCAGCATGGTCGGGATCAGATTCTCCGGGCAGGCGCTCACGCAGCGGCCGCAGTTGATGCAGGCAGTGGTGGGCTGTGCGGATACGGGATCGTGCAGGAATGCCAGAATGGAGCTTGAGTTCTTCACAAGAGGCACATCCAGCTTGAACATGGGAATACCCATCATCGGTCCTCCGGAAATGATCTTCTCCGGATCGGCCTTGAAGCCGCCGGCGGCAGCCACGATTTCCTGATAGTTTGTTCCGAGAGGAACCTTGAAATTTCCCGGCTTCACCACAGCATCGCCGGTCACGGTCAGAATCTTTCTGACCAGCGGCTTCTGCAGGCAGACAGCCTCATAGATCGCCACCAGCGTATCGGCATTGTCCACCACGACGCCGGCGTCTGCCGGCAGCATGGAGGAGTTGATCTTTCTGCCGGTTACGGCATAGATCAGCTGACGCTCACCGCCCTGGGGATACTTGGTCTTCAGGGCTGCCACGGAGATCTTCTCTTCGTTTTTGCAGAGCTCTGTGAGCTTCTGAATGGCATCCGGCTTGTTGTCCTCAATGCAGATGATGCCCTTGGCATTCGGGAAAATAGACAGCACGACTTTAAGACCCCCGATGATTTCATCCGGTGTCTCCATCATATCTCTGTAATCAGATGTGAGATACGGCTCGCATTCCGCGCCGTTCACAAGGAAATGATCAATCTTGTCGATGTTCTTCGGCATGAGCTTCACATTGGTGGGGAAGCCTGCACCGCCGAGTCCGACGATTCCTGCCTCCTTCACGATGTTGACAATCTCATCTCTTGTGAGCTTGGTGTAGTCTCTCGGCTCACCAAAGCCCGGGATCGCATCATACTGCTGATCATTTTCAACAACAATGGCATCCATCATTGCTCCGCCGGCGGTCAGACGCTTCTCGATTCCCTTCACGGTACCGGAAACAGCAGAAAGAACGGGGGCTGAAATAAAGCCCCCTGCCTCTGCGATCTTCTGACCCACCAGTACATGGTCACCCTTTGCCACGATGGGCTTTGCCGGTGCACCGATGTGCTGGGACAGCGGATATACCATAAGTCCCTGCGGCTTCAGCTCGACGATAGGCTGGTCCTTCGCAAGCTCCTTGCCGTCATAGGGATGGACGCCACCTTTGAAAGTGGAAACCCCCATTTGTATACCTCCTGTTAATCAATAGACTACACCGTATTATAGCGAATTCTTTACACAAAATAAAG
>CAVELT010000022.1:0-6509 GCA_963616545.1 Dysosmobacter segnis
GCTGAGGGGCCGTCCTTCGGTGTCGCGCCGTCCGGCACATGGATGTGCAGGTCGTTCTGCTTGAAGAGCTCCGCCTTCTCCGGGAAGATGGACTTCACGAGGCTCACCGCGATCTGCACGGATTCCTTCATAACATCCCCGAGCCGTCCCGTAACGGTGAGCTTGCCGTCTCCCTTGGTGAACAGCGTCTCGATGTAGAGAATCTCACCGCCGACAGCGGTCCAGGCGAGTCCCGTCACCACGCCGGGCCGTGCACTGTCCTTCACCTCCCGGTGCGGCAGCGGCGACATATCCAGATAATCCCGCAGCTTGTCCTTTTCCACCAGGATCTCGGCGCCCTTGCCCCGGACGGACTGCACCGCCGCGATACGGCAGAGGGTATCGAGCCGCTTCTTCAGGCCGCGGACACCGCCCTCCCGGGTATAATCCGAGATAATGCTTTCGAGCGCATCATCCGGGACGCGCACATTATCCTCGGTGAGACCCACCGCGGCCAGTGCCTTCGGCATGAGATGCCGCTTCGCGATCTCCAGCTTCTCCGTCGGCGTATAGCCCTGGAACTGGATCACCTCCATACGGTTCAGGAGCGGTGCCGGAATGGTCTCCGTGGTGTTCGCCGTGCAGATGAACATCACATCCGAAAGGTCATAGGGCACATTCATGTAGTGATCCGTAAAGGTCTTGTTCTGCTCCGGATCCAGCACCTCGAGAAGTGCAGCGCCCGGATCGCCGTTGTAGGAGCTGGACAGCTTGTCCACCTCGTCCAGCACCATCACCGGATTGGATACGCCGGACTTCTCTATGCCGTCCAGAATGCGGCCCGGCATGGCGCCCAGATAGGTTCTCCGGTGGCCGCGGATATCTGCCTCGTCCCGGACACCGCCCAGGCTCACCCGGACATACTCCCGCCCCAGGGCCCTGGCGATGGACTTGCCGATGCTGGTCTTGCCGGTGCCCGGGGCGCCCACAAAGAGCAGGATGGAGCCGGCCTGGGCCTTCTTCAGGTTCATCACCGCGATCTGCTGAATGATCCGGTCCTTCACCTTCCGGAGGGCAAAGTGGTCCTCATCCAGAATCTTCTCCGCCTCATCCAGATCGATCTCCTTCGGCTCCGCCTTCTTCCAGTTCAGCTTCGTCACAAACTCAAGGTAATCATAGAGCATGCCGGCCTCCTGGCCGCTCATGCCCTCCTGCTTCAGGCGGTTCAGAAGCTTGGTGGCCTCCGCCTCCGCCAGCGCATTCATGCCGGACTCCCGGATCTTCTCCTCGAAGCGCTGGATGTCCGACTGCTTCTCGGGATGCATCTCATCCAGCTCCTGCTGCATGTAGCTGATCTGCTTCTGCAGGGCCTGCTCCCGCACCATCCGCTGGTAATCCTCCTGCTGCCGGGTCCGGGCATCGCCGGTGACCTTCGTCACCTCGATGTACTCATAGAGAATATGCTCCAGCATATCCGTCCGGACAGACATCCGGTTTTCCTTCAGAACGGCATAGCGCTCCTCATTGGAAATCGTGAGCCACGGGGACAGGATCGATGCCACCTCCTGAATGGAAGTATACTGATCGATCATGGTCTGCATAAAGGAACCGCCCCGGAAGCGTCCGGCCAGCTCCTTCAGCTCGCCCTTCAGCTTCTGCAGACGGATATGGGCATCCTCCGGGTCCTGATCCTCAATATCATAGAGCTCCGAGGTACGCACGTCAATGCCGCTCCGATCCTCTGCGATATGGATCTCCTCCACATAAGCCCGGTTTGCGGTATGGATCACCACATAGCCCTCCGGATTGATTTCCGCCACCTCGCCCTCCAGAGCAATGGGATAGAAGCTCTCTTCGGTGATCTTGTCCCGCTCCGTCTCCTCCTTCAGCGTCATCAGCAGCACCGCATCGTCCTGCTGCACATCCGGCCCCGCCAGGGCGCGGAAGGTCTCGGTCTGAAAATATATATAGGCATGCGGCAGTGCCATCACATTATAAATGGGTATTACAGTCATGATTTGCCTCCTCTTTATTAGCAGTCCGTATAATCGAGTGCTAATATTTGTTGCTTAGCGTACCACCCCGCCGGAGCTATGTCAACAGCAAAGAAATAAGGCTCTGCTTATCGCAAAGCCTTACTTCTGTCATCCTCTTCACAACTGCTGCCGAGCTGCCGCGGTTTTTACTTGCTCATGCCCTTGTCGGCCTTTTTCACAGTATCCACGATCACCCAGCCGGAAGCATCACTCTTCTCACTGACCACAGCCTTTTTGCCGTTGACCTTATTGTCCAGATCAACCATATTGATCTTACTGCCGCGCGCCATATTGTCCATCTTTGCTGCGGTTTCCGCAACGCTCATCGGCTGTGCCTCTGCCTTCTGCTTCTTTGCATCCTCCAGAACCTCCAGGCTTTGCTGCTTATTCTGCCTATCCCGCATAAAGCCCTGATCTTCAAGTATCATACGCTGCAGCAATGACAGCTCCCGCAGGGTTTCTCTTGCAGCACTCTTACGTCTCCTGCCGAGGAAGCCCATCTTTTTGAAAGGCTTATGCTCAGCATAATTGACATATTCCTGCGTATATCTCACAGCCTGATTGATATTCTCCATGAGCGTCTGGGCCCTGCCCTCTGTCAGGGTTCTGCTCTCTGTCAACACCTTCTCCATGTTCTGATAGCCGTCTGTATGACGGAGATTATTCAGGGAATCGAACATCCTTCTGAACGTCTCAGAGTCTTTTTCTGTCCGCGCGAAGGCTGCAGTCGCTCTTCTCAGTCTGTTCGGCACATCCTGAAAATAATCATGCTGCAGACGATAGCGCTCCGCACCGCTCTGCACTGCCTGCTGCAGGGCTGCAATGTCTCTGTCCTGCTTTCCTTCCATCTGCGCATTGCGGCGAATCTCATTTCTCTGCTTCGCGGACAGGCCGGCAAACTGTTCCGGATCCTGCTTCAGCGCTATGGACTCCCGCTTCAGCGCCTGCTGCTGTCTGATTTTTTCCTTCTCCTCCTCCGGCAATGCCGCAAAGGCCTGCTCCTTTTCTTCCTGCTTTACCTTCGCACTGATCACCTTCATGTAGGGTCGAAGCGCATAAGAATTGCAGATCGTATTCCACTTTGCCTTTTCCTCTTCTGTCTGATTCGGCTCTCTGTACTTCCCATAAAGTGCTCTCAGTGTCTTCGAGAAATCGCCGTCCATGTTATGGTCCGTATGTGTCAGAAAGTCTTCTGCTTCTCCATTGCTGAACGAAGACTGGATCTCCCTCTTGTCCTGATTATTCAGAACAAGGCCATACAGATCTGCCAAAGCGGCCGCATGATCCACGATCTTTTTCTTTTCCAGCGGATTTCTCTCATCTATCTGTTCCAGATCACCGGCCATGGTATCGCAAAGATCCATCAGCGCCGTGCGCACCAGCCGCTTCAGCGCGGATTTCTCTTCCATGCGGATGGTATTCAGAACCTCTTCAAAGCTCTTTTCCTCTTCTTCATTCAGAGTGCCGTTCTTCTGGTCCTCTCTCCAGCTCAGCAGATTGTTCACAAAGCCTTCCAGCATCGCTCTGTATGGTGCAGTCATGTACCCGGTCTTGACTTTTTCCCTATTCTGAAGCTTCCGGAAATATGACTCGAAATCATCCACCTCATGAAGAAGTGATCCGCCCTTGTTCATGCTCTTATATAAACTCTGCTGACTCTGAAGTCTTTCAATATCTCTTGACATTTTGCTTTCCTCCTTATTATTTGTGTTCTGCACTGCTTGTGTTTTCCATCACTGTGTTTCTTTGTTATGGCCACACTATAGCATCCCGAGGGACACAAATTAGACACATCCCCCAAAAAAGATACCGAAAGCTTTGATGCTTTTAAATCTCCTGAAGCATCTGAGAAAAAGCCAGGGCACAGGCCTCTGCCAGCTGCTCCACCCGGTGGATCCGCACCTGGTCCTTTCCGTAGATCTGCCGCAGCGTATCCATATTTTCTGTGCGGCCCAGGAAAAGGCCGTAAACAAGAAAGCCCTGCTGCCGCAGCGCCTGTACGGCGGCCCGGGTATCCTCTGCCGCTGCCGCCCCCTCATAGGCAGCCCCCATGGGATGCTGCGCGGAAGCCGCGAGCCGTACCGAATCGTCGGGACTCGCATCCGTCAGCACAAGGAGAATGTGCTTTCCCGGCCGTCCCTCCCGCAGGATCTCCTCGCCGGCGAGACGGAGCCCCAGTCCGTCCCGGTTCCAGCCGGCGGTATAGAAATGAAAAAGCTGCCGCGTATCCTTGTCCTGAAAGCGCTTCATTCTCTGCAGTACCGTATAGCCGCGGAGCGAGCGAAAGCTCAGGACAGAAAAGTCCACCTGACAGCGGCGCAGGCTCTCCGCCAGAATCCAGGCCTCCAGGCAGAGCTGCTCCTGCACCTGCATCCGGGACGCGCTGGCATCCAGCAGCAGGGTCACCGTCAGCGGCAGCTCCCGCTCCGGCCGGCGCTTCGCAAACACCGCCGGGTCCTGCAGGATGGGGAGCCGCCAGCATTTCCCTGTCTGCAAGCGGCCGTCCCTGGCCTTGATCCGCACCGGCTCCCGCAGCTCCGACAAGCACTGCGATAGCGCCGCACTGAGGCGCCGCACCACGGAATCCGGCAGCTCACCGGCGGCCTTCCTGTAACGAAGGTTTTCCAGCAGCTGCCGTTCGCTGTCCTCCCGGGTTTTCAGCGAGTCCTGCGGCAGCCGGCCGTTTTCCGGCAGCTTTCCGTCCGTTACCCAGCAATGGCAGCCCCGATGACTGTCCCGGCAAAGCCGCTCCTCCACCTGGGACAGCAGCTCCGGCGGATAGGCCGACACACCGAAGCAGGCCTCAATATAGTCCCGGTCCGCCGTGCTCCGTTTGCTGCTGTGCTTCCCGTCCTCACGAAGCGCGCCGCCCGGCGGCAGCTGCTTTCCCTGCCGTTCGGCCGTGTTCCGCATCATGACGATGTCCGTATGCTCGTATTCTGTCTTCACAAGCTTCCGCAGCAGCCAGGCCTCCGCACCGCTGAGGGAAATCCGGAAGGGCTTCTCCTCCTTTGCGCCGTAAAAGTGAAAAAAGCGCTGCAGCATCTCCTGCAGCGCCGCCGCAGTCTCCCGGGAACTGAGATCTCCGGAAAGGTTCAGAGCCGCCGCGAGGGCCCGGCGGTCCGGAGACACCATCGGGCTCCGCCGCTGCAGCACCGCACCCCAGCGAAGCCTCTGCTGATCCAGCAGCTGCTTGTTCTCGGCCATCCACTGCTGCCGGCTCAGGCTTCGAAGACGATCAAAAAAGTCCTGTGCGTGCTTTCTGCGCAGCTCTGTCAGCAGCGGCCGCTCCGGCAGCTCCCGGGCATAAACATAGGATTCGATTCCCAGCCAGAGGGCATCCGTCAGCAGCGCCGCCCGGCGGCTCCCGGCCGCATCCAGAAGCAGCGGCTCCGCCTCCGGCAGCCACTTCCGCTGGAGACCGATCACGAGATTCATATAGGGATCTGCCGTCCCGTCCTCCCGAAAAGAACAAAAGGACGGCGCGAAGGCATAATCCCCCGCCGCCGTCCAGATCAGATTTTCCGCCCGTTTTCTCTCCGCCTCTGAATTCTTCTGCATCATCTGACTTCCTCTTCAGACTCTTCCCCAAAACAAACAGGCCTTCCGCACCACATCACACAGCCATATATACCGCGGCGCTTCAGCGGAACAGCTCCGATCCTGCCTTCTCCGAGATCCGGGCAAAAAGCACATCCGCAATCAGCTTCTGCTCATAGGGATCAAAGCATTTGTTCACAATGCCCATGCGGAGAGCCGTTCCTGCCGGGATGCCCAGCTCCATCATGCGCAGGGCATCCAGCAGCCCGCGCAGATCCACTGCCCGCTCCGAAATCTCCGCATGCTCCGCCTTCTCATTGAGCTCATAGAAGAGCCGCACGAACTGAGAAAGCGCCTTCTTTTCCAGCTTCGGAAACTGCCCCAGCAGGATCCTCCGGAGATTGTCCTCGGAAATGACGGGCATGCTGATGACCAAGAAGCGGGAGCACAGCGCCTCGTTCAGTTCCCGGGTTCCGGCATAGCCGTAATTCATGGTGCCGATAAAACGGCTCATGGGATGCACCGGCAGCCGCTCGTAGCCCGGCACGTCAATGACCCGCCGAAAATCCAGCACGCTGTGAAGCACCGCCAGAGCCTCATTTTTCGCCATATTGATCTCATCCAGCACCGCAAAACCGCCGTCCCGGGCCGCCAGCCATACCGGTCCCGGCTTGAACACCACCCGGCTGCCGTCAAAGCTGTCTGCCCCGATCAGATAGGAGGCATCCATTCCCACATGAAAGGACACATCCCAGGACGGCCTGCCGAAGAGTGCCGCCAGATTCTCGCAGAGCACATTTTTTCCCGTGGCCTTGGGCCCTGACAGCAGCAGATTCTTTCCGGCCAGCAGCGCTGCCAGGGCCGCATTCCAGACCGCTGCCCCGTAATAAGGACAGTCCGGATGCGGAATCCGCGCCGCCAGGGCTTCCGTCACCGGATTGTGCTCCCGCAGTG
>CAVELT010000023.1:0-5377 GCA_963616545.1 Dysosmobacter segnis
TGCACATGGTCTTCGGACAGGTCGGCGCGGTGCTGCTGCTTCTGGTGGCCATTCTGATCTGCCTTGTCTATATCACGGAGAAGCCCCTGATGCGCATGCTGGCGAAGGGCTCCATTTCTGCGGCAGGACGTGCCGGGGAGCGGGCCCGGGAGGACTTTGAACAGCTCTCTGCTTCTGCCAGAAGCTATCGGGATGCCCGCAGCCGGGAACGGGAGAAGAAGCAGGCGGAGGCCGCAGCGCGCCGACGCCGGGAGGAAGCAGAGATCGGGCTGGATCTGCCGCTGGCCGGAAAGCCGCAGGAGGAGAAGGCCAGAAATCGCCGTCTGGAAACCGCAGAGGTGCCGGAGTCTCTGGGACTGGATCTTCCGCTGAACAATGCCCACAGTGACGGACGGATTTCCAAGGCGGAGCTTCTGAAGCGCCGTCAGGAAACCGCTGCCGAGCGGCCGGAGCAGGAGACACCTGCGGAGATTCTCACCATTGAGCATGCCAAGAGGCGTACGGAGTCGGCGAAGGAGGCCTTCCGGGAGATTCTGGATCAGAGCAGCACCTTTACCGGCAGAATCACCGGGGCTTACACGCCGCCGGAGGAAGACGCAGATGCAGGAGATGCCCGGTCGGAGGAAGAGGATAATGTCTTTGACCCGGAGAGACGGGCAGACGGTGAAGAGACGGAAGCCGCACCGGCATTTCCGGCGTCAGCGGAGCCGTCGGATGAGGATCTGCTGATGCCCTGGCGGACAGAGGCGGACGAGGCGGATATCGTTTCCGCAGAGACGGCTTCAGAAGCGGCGCCGGCAGAGGACATTTCCGCAGGGGACATGAACGCAGAGGATGCGGATTTCACAGAATACAGCGGAACAGCGGCAGAAGAGCTGCCGACAGCAGGGCTTGAGGCTGCTGTGAAGTCGTCTGCTTCCGACAAAGCGGACCCGGATGAACGGATTCTGCGGGCGGATGAAACCGGCAACGGCACCCGCCGTGTGGTGACCTCCAACGGCAAGATCATTGATTCGGACGTGGAGGATGTGCGGAAGCGGGTAGAGCAGAAGCGCGTAGCTGCTGCCACAGACGCAGAGAATGCCAGCGTGAAGCAGCAGATCGAGGCACAGCAGAAGCCCAAGCGCCCCTATCGCTTCCCGCCGCTTTCCCTTCTCGAGCAGGGCGGCGCGCAGGATACGGATACCAGAGAGGAAATCGAGAAAAATGCCATTACCTTGCAGCAGACCCTGAAGAGCTTCGGTGTCGGCGTGACCGTGACGGATGTCTCTGTGGGACCGGCGGTGACCCGCTACGAGCTGCAGCCGGAGCAGGGCGTCAAGGTGTCCAAGATCGTGGCCCTGACCAATGACATCAAGATGCGCCTTGCAGCAGCGGATATCCGTATCGAGGCGCCGATTCCCGGAAAGTCGGCTGTGGGCATTGAGGTGCCCAATAAGAAGGGACAGGTCGTATATCTCGGGGATGTGCTGAGCTCCCGGGAATTCCAGGATGCGAAGGCCAAGCTGGCCTTCGGTGTAGGAAAGGACATCGCGGGAAAGATAGTGGTGACGGACATTGCGAAGATGCCGCATCTGCTCATTGCCGGTGCCACGGGCTCCGGTAAGTCCGTGTCCATCAATACACTGGTTATGTCCATCATCTATAAGTATAAGCCGGAGGAGGTCCGCATGATCATGGTGGACCCGAAGGTGGTGGAGCTGCAGGTCTACAACGGCATTCCGCATCTTCTGATCCCGGTGGTGACGGATCCCAAGAAGGCAGCAGCGGCGCTGAACTGGGCAGTGGCGGAAATGCAGGAGCGCTACCGGAAATTCGCGGCCACCGGCGCCCGGGATCTGCAGCGCTATAACGAGAAGGTGGAGGCAGTTCGCCGTGACCCCTCGGTACCGGAGAAGGACAAGCCGGAGAAGCTGCCGCAGATCGTCATCATCATCGATGAGCTGGCAGACCTGATGATGGTTTCCGCCCAGGAGGTGGAGGATGCCATCTGCCGTCTGGCGCAGCTGGCCAGAGCCTGCGGCATGCATCTGGTCATTGCGACCCAGCGTCCCTCGGTGAATGTCATTACCGGACTGATCAAGGCAAATGTCCCCTCCCGTATCGCCTTTGCGGTATCCTCGGGAGTGGATTCCCGTACCATTATTGACATGAACGGCGCAGAGAAGCTGCTGGGCAAGGGCGATATGCTCTTCTTCCCCCAGGGCATTCCGAAGCCGGTGCGTGTCCAGGGCGCCTTCGTTTCGG
The DNA here is from genome assembly GCA_963616545.1 of Dysosmobacter segnis. Classification (GTDB taxonomy): domain Bacteria; phylum Bacillota; class Clostridia; order Lachnospirales; family Lachnospiraceae; genus Oribacterium. Next base: position 2,248 of record CAVELT010000023.1, read on the forward strand.
ACCAGGAGGTACAGGCAGTGGTGGATTTCCTGAAGGAAAACACGGACGCCGACTATAATGAAAGCATCAAGTCAACACTGGAGAGTCCGGGCAGCGGCGAAGGCGGCAGCGGCAGCGATACAGATGAGCTGTTTACGGAGGCCGGCCGGCTGATCGTGGAGTCCGAAAAGGCTTCCATCGGGCTTTTGCAGCGGAAGTTCCGCATCGGCTTCAATCGGGCCGCGCGTATCATGGATCAGCTGGCGGAGGCCGGCGTGGTGGGACCGGAGGAGGGCACGAAGCCCCGCCGGATATTAATGAGTGTGGAAGAGTTCGACGAGCTCTTTTCATAGATTCTTTTCAGGCAGAGCGCACTAAGGAGGAGAGGCAGATGAAAACAGATATCGAGATCGCACAGGCAGCGGAAATGATGAAGATCCGGGATGTGGCGGCAAAATATGACATTGAGGAGGATGAGCTGGAGCTGTACGGCAAGTACAAGGCGAAGCTCTCGGATGACCTCTGGGATAAGGTGAAGGATCGCCCGGACGGCAAGCTGGTGCTGGTGACGGCCATCAATCCGACGCCGGCCGGCGAGGGCAAGACCACAACCTCCATCGGCCTCTGCGATGCCCTGAACGCCATCGGCGTCAAGGCAGCCTGTGCGCTTCGCGAGCCCAGCCTGGGTCCCTGCTTCGGCATCAAGGGCGGTGCAGCCGGCGGCGGCTACGCGCAGGTGGTTCCCATGGAGGATCTGAACCTTCATTTTACCGGTGACTTCCATGCCATCACCAGTGCCAACAATCTCCTGGCGGCTCTCCTGGATAATCATATCAAGCAGGGCAACGCGCTGGATATCGATCTGAAGCGCATCAACTGGAAGCGCTGTCTGGATATGAATGACCGTGTGCTGCGGAACATCGTGGTGGGTCTCGGCGGCCGGGGAGACGGCGTGGTCCGTGAGGATCACTTTGTGATTACGGTGGCTTCAGAGATCATGGCCATTCTCTGTCTTGCCTATGATATGGAGGACCTGAAGGAGCGTCTCGGACGCATCGTGGTGGCCTACAATTCGAAGAACGAGCCGGTGACCGCAAAGGATCTGCAGGCTGTCGGGGCTATGGCCGCTCTTCTGAAGGATGCCATCAAGCCCAATATCGTCCAGACCCTGGAGCACAACATGGCCTTCGTGCACGGCGGTCCCTTCGCCAACATCGCCCATGGCTGCAACTCCGTGCAGGCTACCCGCTTCGCGCTGAAGCTGTCGGATGTAGCCATTACCGAGGCCGGCTTCGGTGCGGATCTCGGCGCAGAGAAGTTCTTTGACATCAAGTGCCAGATGGCAGGCCTGAAGCCGGATGCGGCAGTGCTGGTGGCTACGGTTCGTGCACTGAAGTACAACGGCGGCGTGGCCAAGACTGACCTGGTGCCGGAAAATCTGGAAGCCCTGCGGAAGGGTATCGTCAACCTGGAGAAGCACATCGAGAACCTGCAGACCTTCGGCGTGCCGGTGGTGGTGGCCATCAATCAGTTTGCCACGGACACCGAGGCAGAGCTGAAGCTCATTGAGGATTTCTGTCGGGAGCACAATGCGGAGTTTGCCCTTTCCCGCGTTCACGGGGAAGGCGGCAAGGGCGGCGCGGAGCTGGCAAAGGCGGTGATGAAGACATTGGCCGAAAAGACAGCGGAATTTACACCGGTGCAGAAGCTCAGCGACTCCCTGGAGGACAAGGTTCGGGCAGTGGCCACCAAGATCTATGGTGCCGGACGCGTGGTACTCGCGCCGAAGGTGAAGAAGGAATTTGAACGTCTGACAGAGCTCGGCTTCAGCGAGTTCCCGGTATGTATGGCCAAGACCCAGTACAGCCTGTCGGATGATCCGAAGAAGCTGGGACGCCCGACGGATTTCGAGATCAATGTGCGGGACTGCTATGTATCGGCAGGTGCGGGCTTTGTGGTCTGCCTGACCGGCGACATTATGACCATGCCGGGACTGCCGAAGACACCGGCAGCCTACGGCATTGATGTGGTGAACGGAAAGATCACCGGTTTGTTCTGAGTGTGAGAGGAGAAAGCATGGCGAAGTTCAGTGAATGGCTCGGTAAGCTGGAATATGAGGTGCTGCACGGAGATCCTGCGGCGGTGGAGGTGAATGAAGTCGTATTCGACTCCCGGAAGGCCGACCGCAACGCGGTTTTTGTCTGCATGAAGGGAGCCAACACGGACTCCCATGCCTTTCTGCCGGAGGTGCTGGAGAAGGGCGTCAGTGCGATCGTGGTGGAGGAAAATGAGGACGAGCTGCCGGTGGATCTGAAGGAGATCTACGACGGCATTGCCGTGGTGAAGGTAGCCTCCTCCCGGCAGGCGCTGGCGCTGCTCTCGGCGGCCCGCTTTGACTATCCGGCGGAGAAGATGACCGTGATCGCGGTGACGGGCACCAAGGGAAAGACCACCACGGCCCACATGATCCGTTCGGTGCTGAAGACTGCCGGCAAGAAGGTGGGCATCATCGGCACCACCGGTGTGGAATACGGTGATGTGCATATCGAAACGAAAAACACCACACCGGAGTCCTATGATCTCCACAAGTATTTTGCCGAGATGGCAGAGGCCGGCTGTGAGTATCTCGTGATGGAGGCCAGCTCCCAGGGCTTCAAGCTGCACCGGACGGACGGCATCGTATTTGATTACGGTATTTTCACCAATATCGAGCCGGACCATATCGGCCCCAATGAGCATGCCGATTTCGAGGAATACAAGTACTATAAGTCCTGCATTTTCAAGCAGAGCAAGGTGGGCCTCGTCAATATCGATGCGGATTATGCTGACTGGTTCCTGTCCGGCTCTCCCTGCAAGACCTATACCTACGGCATTGAGAAGGCAGCGGACTTTATGGCCCAGTCCATTCACCATGTGAATACAGCAGAATTCGTGGGTGTGGAGTTTGATGTGCTGGGACTTACCGAGCTGGATGTACAGCTGAATCTGCCGGGAAAGTATAATGTATACAATGCCTTATCGGCGATTTCCGTCTGCTCCCTGATCGGTCTCAACAAGAGGACCATACTGCAGGCCATGCGGCACATTCAGGTAGATGGCCGTATGGAGGTCTGCTTCAAGAATCAGAATATGACGGTGCTGGTGGACTATG
>CAVELT010000024.1:0-8457 GCA_963616545.1 Dysosmobacter segnis
TGTCCATCGTGCGCTCCTTCCGGGAGGAGATCCTGTCCCTCGGCGGTGAGATCCGTTTCCACACGAAATACGAATATACTCCCGGTGAGGGAGAAAAGCATCCCATCGTGCTGGCCATCGGTCACAGTGCGCGGGACAGCTATGAAGAACTGTATCAGCAGGGACTGCATATGGAGGCGAAGGACTTCGCCATGGGCTTCCGGGTGCAGCATCCCCAGACTATGATCAACCAGGCGCTTTACGGCGATGTGGACGCAGAGACGCTTCGATTGCTCGGCCCCGGCGCCTACAAGCTGACCCATACCGCAAAATCCGGCCGCGGTGTCTACAGCTTCTGCATGTGTCCGGGCGGCTATGTGGTGAATTCCTCCTCGGAGGAGGGGCGGCTCTCCGTGAACGGCATGAGCTACCACGCGCGGGACAGCAAAAACGCCAACGCCGCCATCATTGTGACCATCCGGAAGTCGGATTATAACGGCGCAGAGGAGCCTCTCGGCGGCATTGCCCTGCAGCGGGAGCTGGAGGAGCGGGCCTACCGGCTCTGCAACGGCAAAATTCCCATGGAGCGCTTCGAGGATTACCGCAGGGATGTGCTTGCGTATGATGATGCGGAAGCATCCGGCAATCCTGCAGCAGAGGATAATGTCTTTGCTTCGCAGAAACCGGGTTTTGGCGCAGAAGACATTAGCCCTATATTCCGCGGGCAGTATCAGGAGGCCCGGCTGGACGGACTGTTCCGCTTTGCAGCAGGCTCCAAATACGAAAGCCTCAATGACTATAATGAGAGCTTTCTGGAGGGTATGGAGCGCTTCGGACACAAGATTCGGGGCTTTGACCGGGGAGATACGATACTCGCGGCGGTGGAGGCGAGAACCTCCAGCCCGGTGCGGATTCCCAGAGACGAGCACCTGCTTTCCAATCTGCCGGGCCTGTATCCCTGCGGAGAGGGTGCCGGTTATGCGGGCGGCATCATGAGCGCCGCCATGGACGGCATGCGGGTGGCAGAGGAAATACTCAGAGTCTATCGTGAGCAGGAGGACGGCAATGGACAAGCTTGAAATGCGGAAAACACTGAAGGATCGGAAGCGCATCGTCATTAAGGTGGGAAGCGCCAGCATTACCCACGAGGAAAGCGGCGGGCTCTATCTTTCCAAGATCGAGAAGCTGGTGCGGGTCATTTCGGACCTGAAGGAGGAGGGAAAGGAAGTGATCCTGGTTTCCTCCGGCGCCATCGCCTGCGGGCGGCATGCCCTTTCGGTAAAGCGGCGTCCCCATGACATGGCGGAGAAGCAGGCCTTTGCTGCGGTCGGCCAGGCCCGGCTCATGATGACCTATCAGCGGATGTTTTCAGAATACAGCCAGACGGCAGCGCAGCTTCTGCTCACGAAGAACATCATGCTGGAGGAGGATTCCCGGCAGAATGTTTCCAACACCTTTTCGGAGCTTCTGAAGCTCGGTGCCATTCCGATCGTAAACGAAAATGATACGGTGAGCACGGCAGAGATTCCTCATGTGGAGACCTTCGGCGACAACGACCAGCTGGCTGCCATTGTGGCTGCCATTACCCATGCGGACCTGCTGATCCTGCTGTCGGATATTGACGGACTGTTTACGGATGACCCGAAGAAGAATCCGGATGCGAAGCTCATCGACTTCATTCCGGTGATCACGGAGGAGATTCTCGAAATGGGCAAGGGCTCTTCCTCCAGTGTCGGCACCGGCGGCATGTCCTCGAAGCTCGCGGCAGCCCGGATCGCCACGGATTCCGGCTCGGATATGGTGATCGCCCATTTTACGAACGCCGATGTCATTTCCGACATCATAAACGGTGAACCGGTCGGAACTTTGTTTGCGGCCCATCGGAACCGGAACTTTAATCTTTTGGAATATATTGCGGAATATTGAGGAGAACCATGGTCACAGAAGCAGAGATTCAGAGAATCAACGAATTGTACAGAAAATCAAAGGCAGCGGGGCTGACAGAGGAAGAGAAGCTCGAGCAGCAGCTGCTGCGCAGAGCCTATATTGATGCCATCAAGGGAAATCTCCGGAATCATCTGGACCGTATTGAATTTGTAGACGCGGGGGTACACAAATGACAGAGCTGATCCGACTGGGAGAGAAGGCCAGGGAAGCGGCACTTTCTCTCATGAATGCCGATACAGAGGAGAAGAACCGGGGACTGCGGGCATCTGCGGCTGCCCTCCGGGAGCATGCTTTGGAGATCGTCCGGGAGAACGCCCGGGATCTTGAGACGGCAAGAGAAAAGGATATGCCGGCAAGTCTGCAGGACCGCCTTCTTCTCAACGAGGCCCGCATTGAAGCGATGGCTGAGGCGATGGAGAAGATCATCACCCTGCCGGATCCGGTGGGAGAGCTGGTGGAGGAGATCGAAAGACCCAACGGCCTTCATATCGAGAAGCGGCGGGTACCCATCGGCGTGATCGGCATCATCTATGAGGCCCGTCCCAATGTCACAAGCGACGCCTTCTCCCTCTGCCTGAAGTCCGGCAATGCTGTGATTCTGAAGGGTGGCTCGGATGCCATTCATTCCAATATCGCGGTTGCGAAGGCTCTCCGGGCAGGTCTCTCTGCTGCCGGCATGAATCCGGATAGCATCCAGCTCATTGAAGACACCAGCCATGAAACCACCCGGGAATTCATGCAGTTAAACGGCTATGTGGATGTGCTCATTCCCCGGGGCAGTCAGCGCCTCATTCAGGCGGTGCTGAAGAATGCCACGGTGCCGGTGATCGAAACCGGTGCCGGCAACTGCCACATCTTCCTGGATGCGGCAGCAGATGTGGAAAAAGCGGTACCCATTGTGGTGAATGCGAAGACCCAGCGGACCGGTGTCTGCAATGCCTGTGAGTCCCTGGTGGCAGACCGCCGGGTGCTCGGCTCTGTGCTTCTGCCCGTTGCTGCGGCGCTCATCGAGAAAAAGGTGACGATTTACGCGGATCCCGAGAGCTATGCCGTTCTTGCGGCATCGCCGACATTGGACAAGGGATACCTGAAGGCTGCCGAGGAGGCGGACTTCGGCACGGAATATCTGGATCTCAAGATCTCTGTAAAGACGGTGGGCTCTGTGGAGGAGGCGATTCGGCACATCAATCGTTATTCCACAAAGCATTCGGAAGCCATCATCACAGAGGACAGGGCACATGCAGAGGCCTTTCTGAAGGGCATCGACTCTGCCTGTGTCTACTGGAATGCCTCCACCCGCTTCACAGACGGCGGCGAGTTCGGCTTCGGGGCGGAGATCGGCATTTCTACGGCGAAGCTCCATGCCCGGGGGCCCATGGGACTCAGGGAGCTGACCACAACAAAGTATACAATTTACGGAAACGGACAGGTGAGGTAATGGAAATCAGCGCAAAGAACAGAGAGGAAGCCTTTCTGGAGATCATGCGAAAGGCCCCGGCAGAGGAGCCGGAGCGGCAGTATTATTTTATGGACCGGGTGCGCGATCTGGTAGAGGAAAAGAAGACAGCGGGCTATGCTGCAAAATACCAGGTCAATGTCATCGGCTGCCAGATGTCGGCAAAGGACGGTGAGAAGCTCGGCGGCATTCTGGAGGCCTGCGGCTATACGGAGTCCCAGGATGACCGGGACTGCGACGTGATCCTTTTCACCACCTGTACGGTGCGGGAAAATGCCAACCAGAAGCTCTACGGACGGATCGGACGCCTGAAGCATCAGGTGGAGAATCGGCCCGGCATGGTGCTCGGCATCACCGGCTGCATGATGCAGGAAGCGGAAGAAGTAGAGACCATTCGAAAGAAATATCCCTATGTGAAGCTGATCTTCGGAACGCACAATGTATACAAGCTGGCGGAGCTTCTGTTTGAGACGCTCTGGAAGGATCAGCGGACCGTGGAGGTCATCGAGGACACGAAGCTCATTGTGGAGAATCTGCCCTCCGAGCGGAAGTTCCGCTTCAAGGCCTCTGTCAACATCAGCTACGGCTGCAACAACTTCTGTACCTACTGCATCGTACCCTATGTGCGGGGGCGGGAAAAGTCCCGGAATGCCCGGGATATCCTGCAGGAATGCGAGCGTTTGGTGCAGGACGGCGTGAAGGAGATCACGCTGCTGGGGCAGAATGTCAATTCCTACGGCAATGATCTCGCGGAGGGGGCTGTCAGCTTCCCCGAGCTGCTTCGCATGGTGGCTGAGATTCCGGGACTGCGCCGGATCCGCTTCATGACCTCCAATCCGAAGGACCTTTCCGATGAACTCATTCGGGTTATGAAGGAGGAGCCGAAGATCTGCCGGCATTTGCACCTTCCGCTGCAGTCCGGATCCTCTTCGCTTTTGAAGCGCATGAACCGGCACTATACCAAGGAAAGCTATCTGGAGCTTGTGCGGAAGATCCGCAGGGAGCTGCCGGATCTGAGCCTCACCACGGACATCATCGTGGGCTTCCCCGGTGAAACCGACGCAGATTTTCAGGACACCATCGATGTGGTGGAGGAAGCAAAATATGATTCCGCCTTTACCTTCATTTATTCGAAGCGGAGCGGCACGCCGGCGGCGAAGTGGGAGCCGGTGGATCCCGAGGTGGTGAAGACCCGCTTTGCCCGGCTTCTCGAGGTGGTGAAGCAGAGCTCTGCGGAAAACGAAGGCAGGGACGAGGGCCGGATCATGGAGGTTCTCGTGGAGGAGAAGGACAGCGAAAAGCCCGGCTTCCTGACGGGACGTCTTTCCAACAACATCCTGGTACACTTCAAGGGCGGTGATCGTCTCATCGGCGAGCTGGTGCCGGTGCGTCTGGATCAGTCCATGGGCTTTTATTATTACGGCACACTGGTGAATGAGGAAATAAATGGCTGAGAAAAAACTGTCGCCGATGATGCAGCAGTATCTGGATACGAAGAAGGAGTATCCGGATGCGCTGCTTTTCTATCGTATCGGCGACTTCTATGAAATGTTTTATGAGGATGCGGAAACCGCTTCCCGGGAGCTGGATCTTGTGCTGACGGGAAAGGACTGCGGCGCAGAGGAAAGGGCCCCCATGTGCGGGGTTCCTTTTCATGCAGCGGAGGGCTATATTGCCCGGCTGGTGGGCAAGGGCTATAAGGTGGCCATCGGCGAGCAGGTAGAGGATCCCAAATTGGCGAAGGGACTTGTGAAGCGGGAGGTCATCCGAGTGGTGACTCCCGGTACGCTGACATCCGAGGCGGCGCTTGATGAGGAAAAGAACAATTTCCTCATGAGCATCTACTGTGACGACCGGGGCTTCGGCATTTCTTCTGTCGACATTTCCACCGGCGAATTCCTCACCACAAGCTGTACGGATGCCCGGGCCGTTTATGATGAGCTGAGCCGGTTTTCGCCCTCGGAGCTGCTGGTGAGTCCGGATTTTCTGAAAGCCGGCTTTGACCCGGAGGAGCTCAGGAATCGTTTTGACCTCATCATCACAGCGCTTCCGGCGGAGGACTATGAGGAGGAGAAGGCCGGGGAGCTGTTGGAAAAGCATTTTCATGCCGGCCTTGCAGGGCTTGGCCTTGCGGACCGGAAGCATGCCCGGCTTTCTGCGGCAGCGGCCCTTCGCTATATCTATGATACCCAGAAGGGTACTGTAGATCATATTGCGAACATCCGCTATTATCAGAGCTCGCAGTTCATGATCATCGATACCGCGACGCAGCGGAATCTCGAGCTCTGCGAAACCATGCGGGAGAAGAAGAAAAAAGGATCGCTGCTCTGGGTCCTGGACAAGACCAAAACCGCCATGGGCGCCCGGCTGCTGCGCCGGTATCTGGAGCAGCCGCTGATCGATGAGGCGGAGATTCTCCGCCGTCAGGACTTTGTAGAGGAGCTCTGCCATCGTTATATTGACCGGGAGGAGCTGGCAGAATACCTGAACTCCATTTATGATCTCGAGCGTATCCTCGGAAAGATCAGCTATCAGTCCGCGAACCCGAGGGACCTCGTGGCCTTTAAGGAATCTCTCCGTCTGCTGCCTGCCATCCGGCAGCAGCTTTCCGGCTTTCAGTGTGCACTGGCGGCTTCCCTCCATGAGGATCTGGATGAGCTGCAGGATCTCTATCAGCTCATCGATCAGGCCATTGTAGAGGATCCGCCGGTCTCTGCCAGAGACGGCGGCATCATCAAGGCCGGGTATCATGACGAGGCGGACCGCTATCGGGAATCCCGGCTTTCCGGCAAGCAGTGGCTTGCGGATCTGGAGGCAGAGGAGCGGGAGAAGACCGGTATCAAGACTCTGAAGATCAAGTACAACCGGATCTTCGGCTACTGCATCGAGGTCAGCAATACCTTTAAGAGCCAGGTGCCGGATACCTATATTCGAAAGCAGACCCTGGCGAACGGAGAGCGTTATACCACAGACCGGCTGGAGGAGCTGCAGAACATCATCCTCGGGGCGGAGGAAAAGCTCAACACGCTGGAGTACACATTGTTTGCCGAGGTGCGGGACCGCATCGGCGAAAACATTGCCCGGGTGCAGAAGAGCAGTCACTGCATTGCGGTGTTGGACTGCATGGTTTCGCTTTCGCGAGTGGCCACCAACAACCAGTACGTCCGTCCGAAAATCAACAATGAGGGCCGGATTGTCATTCAGGACGGCCGGCATCCGGTGATTGAGCAGCTGCTGAAGGAGGATCGCTTCGTCAGCAATGATACGCTGCTGGATGACGGGGAAAACCGGATCGCCATCATTACCGGACCCAACATGGCGGGAAAATCCACTTATATGCGGCAGGTGGCACTGATCACCCTGATGGCAGCCATCGGCTCCTTTGTGCCGGCAAAGCAGGCGGACATCTCTATCTGCGACCGCATCTTTACCCGGGTAGGGGCCTCCGATGATCTCGCGAGCGGACAGTCCACCTTCATGGTGGAAATGAACGAGGTGGCCAACATCCTCCGGAACGCCACACCGCATTCCCTGCTGATCCTTGACGAGATCGGCCGGGGCACCAGTACCTTTGACGGTCTGTCCATTGCCTGGGCAGTGGTGGAGTATCTCAGCAATACGGTGAAGGCCAAGGCGCTTTTTGCGACCCACTATCATGAGCTCACCGAGCTGGAGGGAAAGCTGGAGGGCGTTAAAAACTACTGTATTGCCGTCAGCAATCACGGGCAGGACATCGTCTTCCTCCGGAAGATTCTCCGGGGCGGTGCGGACCAGAGCTACGGCATCGATGTGGCGCGCCTGGCCGGGGTGCCGCAGCCGGTGATCGAGCGGGCAAAGGAGATCGCGGCGGAGCTGACTAAAGCAGATATCCTGGCGAAGGCCCGGCAGCTGTCGGTGCCTGCGGGAGCAGAAAAGGAAGGCAGAGAAGCGAGCGGACAGGCGGTAGATCAAGCCGCTGCGGCAGCAAATGATCCGGCAGAGAACCGGCTCCTCGGCTATATCCGGGAGCTGGATCTCAATCGCATGACGCCGCTCGAGGCCATAAACTGCCTGTATGAGATGAAGGAGCTGGCAGCGCTTTCATGATCGCTGCTGCAGAACAGAACGAAAACAATTGTTTAGCGGAAAGGAGAGGTCTATGCCCATTCAGCTGCTGAGTGACGAGACCATCAATCAGATTGCGGCAGGCGAGGTCATCGAACGCCCGCTCAGCATTGTCAAGGAGCTGCTGGAGAATGCCGTGGATGCCGGTGCCCATTCGGTTTCGGTGGAGATCCGGAACGGCGGACTCTCCATGATCCGCATCACCGATGACGGCTGCGGCATTGAAAAGGAGGAGGTAAAGCTTGCCTTCCTCCGGCATGCCACCAGCAAGCTGCGGGCAGCAGAGGATCTGAGCCACATCGCGACCCTGGGCTTCCGGGGTGAGGCACTGGCCAGCATTGCCGCTGTGGCGAAGGTGGAGCTCATCACCAAGCGGCAGGAGCAGCTCCTGGGCACCCGCTATCTCATTGAGGGCGGCGAGGAGAAGGAGCTCACGGAAATCGGCGCCCCGGACGGCACCACCATTGTGGTGCGGGAGCTTTTCTACAATGTGCCGGCCCGGAAGAAATTCCTGAAATCGCCCTCCGCGGAGGCTGCCCGCATCCAGGACATTCTGGAAAAGGAGGCGCTGGCGCACCCGGAGGTTGCCTTCCGTCTTCTCCAGGACGGCCGCCAGAAGCTTCTGACCCTCGGCAACGGCTCGCTCATGGATGTGATCTATGCCATCTTCGGGCGGGAGATCGCAAGCCAGCTGATCACGGTGAAGAAGTCCTACCTGCCTTCGAAGCTCACCGGGCTTCCGGCGATTACCATTCACGGCTTCCTGGGAAAGCCGAGCACCAACCGCTCCAATCGAAACTTTGAGATCTACTTCGTGAACCGCCGCTTTGTGAAAAATCCGCTGCTGCAGAAGGCCATTGAGGACGGCTACCGGGCCTTCCTCATGCAGCATAAGTTCCCCTTCACGGTGCTGCTGCTGGACATCAATCCGGAGCTCGTGGATGTGAATGTGCATCCCCAGAAGCTGGAGG
>CAVELT010000025.1:0-14676 GCA_963616545.1 Dysosmobacter segnis
GCAGCAAGTGTGATGCCATCCTCCTGGCATCTGCTCTCCCACTCCTGCATCCATACGCCGTCGCCCCAGCCCCAGGAGCCGAAAAGTGCAACCTTCTTGCCGCCCAGAGAATGCTCAACATCGGTGAACATCGGATCAAACTCGGACTCCTCCAGTACCTCTGCACCCATGGCCGGGCATCCGAAGGCAATGGCATCAAACTCAGCCACTCTGCCGGCATTGAAGTCCGCTGCACCGATCAGCTCCGCCTCTGCGCCGGCTGCCTGTGCGCCCTCCACAACGGCATTTGCCATTGCCTCTGTGTTGCCTGTTCCGCTCCAATATACCACTGCTACCTTGCTCATTTTGTTTCCTCTCTTTCTTCTCTGGTTCCTTATATAGTATCTACCCGACCATCGCTTCCTCTGCCCGCATCCAATCGTTCTGATTCTGTCCGACGGACGGATAGTTACCACCAATATTCACCGGAGGGCGCTATCGTCCTCCTGGCTCTCTGCCGAATCTACCGCGTGCGCACTGCCAGCTTGTCCAGTGATGCGCCCCGCTCAAAGCAGGCATCATAGATCCGGGTGCATTTCCGGTAGGAGTCAAAGGTTCTCTCCGCCGCCTGCCGGTCTCCGTAAACCCTCCAGAAGCCCGTACACTTGCAGCCCTCATCCTTATGCTCCATGAAGCCCCGCACGTCCTCCGGCGGATAACCGAGAAACAGTCCGATCTCATGAGGGAAATGCTCTCGGTCCGGACATTGCTTCATCCGCCAGGCGAGCTGCGCCACACAGCGGTCTGCATTTTCCGGCTTATACCCGAGACTCCGCAGAATGGAAGCCGCTTCACTGTCCAGAATGTCCTGCTTCAGGTATTTGGGACGATACAGATAGACATTGGCCCGGGTCTTCGTGTAGCTCAGCAGCGTAAGCCGCAGCCCCTTCTCCCGGAAGCGCAGGTTGAAGCGCCGGATCTCCTCTGTCAGCTCCGCCTTCGTTCTGTACTTTGCCGTGAACAGATTTCCGGTTTTGATCCCCGCCAGGGTCGGCGAGCAAAAAGCGATGAATTCATGCTCTGACATGCGAAATGCTCCTTATAACACGAATGGCTGTGGTTAGTTTTTGTTAACTAACCACAGCCATTAGAATAAACTAACTTTTCAAATAAAGCAAGCGCTTTCGTCACGAAATACGATAGCCTCTTTCCGTGATCAGGTAGCCGTCCCGAAGGTAACTCTGGGAATTGCCGATGAACACCGTCGTAAACATATTCACCTCCGCCGTGCGCAGCGCCTCCAGTGTGCACACCGTTTTCCGCGTCCCCTCCCGGCCGATATTTTCCACATAGCCGCAGGCCCGGCCGGGAAGTGCCCCGGCAGAAAGCAGGATATCACAGGCCCGCTGCAGATAATCCTTCCGTTTGTGGCTGGCCGGATTGTACAGCACGACAGCAAAGTCGCCCGCTACCGCTGCCCGCAGACGCTTCTCGATGATTTCCCAGGGTGTCAGCAGGTCGCTCAGGCTGATCACAGCAAAGTCATGATTGATGGGCGCGCCCAGCAGCGCCGCGCCGCTGAGGGCCGCCGTGATCCCCGGAATCACCGCAAGCTCTGTTTCGGGATACTCCGGGAGTAGTGCAAACATAGGCGCCGCCATGCCGTATACGCCGCTGTCACCGCTGGAGACGATGGAAACGACATTACCCTCTGCTGCCAGCTGAAACGCCAGACGGCAGCGTTCGATTTCCTGCCGCATCGGCGTTGCCCGGTAATTTTTGCCCGGCAGCATTTCCCTGAGAAGCGCAATGTAGGTTGTATAGCCTACAATCACATCGCTGGCCTTCAGTGCATCCATGGCCTCCGCCGTCATTTGCCTCACGTTCCCGGGTCCCATGCCCACAATATAAATTCGATTTTTTCTGTCCATGTGCATTTCCTTTCCGGCCGCTGCGCTCTCCTGCTCCCGCATCGGCGGCCCCCTATATCTTAACAGAGGCAATCGACATTTCCCAGCAAATCGCGTATAATCAGCTTGCACTGATGTCTAAGAAACAGGAGATACATATGGAGAAATCAAAGGTTTATTTCACGGATTTCCGCACCGGTCTGGGAGTGAGTCTTCCCATGAAGCTGACAAAGCTCATCAAGAAGGCCGGCATCGGCGAAATCGACATGGACGGAAAATTTGTGGCAATCAAGATGCATTTCGGCGAGCTGGGCAACCTGGCCTTTCTCCGTCCGAACTATGCGAAGGCCGTAGCGGATGTGGTGAAGGAGCAGGGCGGTCTCCCCTTCCTGACAGACTGCAATACCCTGTATCCGGGCAGCCGTAAGCATGCCCTTGAGCACATGGACTGCGCCAACCTGAACGGCTTCAATACCGTGACCACCGGCTGCCAGATCATCATCGGCGACGGTCTCCGGGGTACGGATGATGTGGCCGTGCCTGTGCCCAACGGCGAATACTGTCAGGAGGCCTATATCGGCCGTGCCGTGATGGATGCAGATATCTTCATTTCCCTGACCCACTTCAAGGGCCATGAGCAGGCCGGCTTCGGCGGCACTATCAAGAACATCGGCATGGGCTGCGGCAGCCGTGCCGGCAAGATGCAGCAGCACAACAGCGGGCATCCCATCGTGCACGAGGAGCTGTGCCGCGGCTGTCGGCGCTGCGCCAAGGAATGCGGCTCCGACGCCATTGCTTATCTGGACAAGACAGACGAAAACGGCCGGACCCTGAAGAAGGCCTACATTGATCCGACACTCTGCAAGGGCTGCGGCCGCTGCATCGGCGCCTGTGCCTTCGATGCCATTGAGAACGAGAACTGGAACGCACCGCAGCTGCTGGGCTGCAAGATGTCCGAGTATACCGCAGCGGTCTGCCACGGCCGCCCCTGCTTCCATATCAGCCTGATCACGGACGTTTCACCGAACTGCGACTGCCACGGCGAGAACGATGCGCCGATCCTGCCGAACATCGGTATGCTGGCCTCCTTCGATCCGGTGGCCCTGGACCAGGCCTGCGTGGATCTCTGCGAGCAGGCAACGCCCTTCGCCAACAGCCAGCTGGGCGAGCATCTGCATGACCCGCATTTCCATGATCACGGCAATGTATGGCAGAACAGCAATCCCAACACCGCCTGGAAGGAGACCCTGGAGCATGCCGTAAAGATCGGCCTCGGCACCAGAGAATATGAGCTGATCACCATGAAATGAGCCGGACAGATCCGTTAAGCAAGACGGGCTTCGCCTTATAAAAAGCTTCATATAATCAGAGCGTGTCGCACATTCCGCGACACGCTCCTTTTTCACGTACAGCTAACACAAGCTGTTATTCTCGACCGATTCCGTCAATCGCAGCCTTCATCCGATTCAGTCCTTCGGTAAGCACTGCCCTCGTACAGCCGAGGTTGATCCGTTCAAAGCCTCTTCCGTAATCACCATAGGCAATACCGGAGGACAAGCCCACCTTTGCCTGCTTCAGAAAAAAGTCATCCAGTTCCTCATCCTTAAGGCCCAGCGCTTTGCAGTCAAGCCATACCAGGAAGCTGCCTTCCGGCCGGATCACCTTGATCTGCGGCAGATTTTTTTCACAGTACTCCGTAAGAAAATCCAGATTCCCGTGAATATATTCTGTCACCTGCATAAGCCATTCGTCTGCATCCGGCGAAAGTGCGCCCTCTATTCCTGCAATACCAAAGGCATTGGTGGCAAAATCCATGCTGTAGCCGCTCATCTGCTCCATGTACTTCCTGCGGAGTGCCTCATCCGGAATGATCACCAGCGCATAGGTCAGATCCATCACATTATATGCCTTACTGGCAGCATTGATCAGCACGGTGTTCCGCATCGCTGTCTCACTGACAGAGGGAGCCGGTGCATGCCTCCTGCCGTCAAAGCACATATTCGCATGCACCTCATCCGCGATGACCGTGACATGATGGCGTCGGCAAATTTCCTGCAGCTGTATTTGCTCCTCTTTCGAAAACAATCGCCCTGTGGGGTTCTGAATGTTCACCATGAAATAGGCATCCGGCTGCTCCTTGATGATCTTCTCCTCAAAGTCCTCAAAATCGATGGTATATCTTCCGTCCTCACAGCGCATGGGATTCAGCACCAGCTGAACGCCTGCCACCTTTGCAATCTCCGCAATGGGGTGAAAATGCGGCGTCTGCACAATCACCTTTCCGCCGCGTCCGGCATAGGTGTCGAAGCACATTCTGACCGATACCCATACACCGGGTGTATTCAGTATCCATTCTCGCTTTACCTTCCAGCCGAATCTCCTCTCATACCAGCTGATGATGGTTTCATAATAGCTGTCCGGCTTCAGATGATAATTAAAAATTCCCCGCTGCGCCGTTTCCGTCAGCTTCCTTGTTATACACTCCGCCACAGGAAAATCCATGTCTGCATTGCTCAGGGCAATGATATCTTCCTCTCCGTACTGGTCCCACTTGATGGAACAGGTTCCCTTACAGGACGGAATATGGTCAAAATCGTATCTCATTTCGTGCCTCCCTATCTTCGATTGATTTCTTCCCAAAGTGCAGTATCGGCCCCCTTAATGCCCAGTGCCTTGGGATCAAATGTCAGTCGTTCAACGTGCTCGCTTCTCTGTCGGTCATAGTCTCGCAGGGTCACAAGGACCGGCTTTGCCAGCAGAAGCATGACGATCAGATTCAGCCATACAGTGAGACCGCAGGAAATATCCGCCATGTTCCAGACCAGCTGTGACACCGACAGCCCGCCGTACAGAATTGCAGCCACACCCAGGAGCTTCACAAACATCAGCGCCGCCTTATTTTCCCTCTTCAGGAACAGTGCCATATTGCTCTCTGCCTGATAATAGCAGGCCAGAATCGAGGTAAATGTAAAAAGGATCACGCAGATGCCGATGATGGCCGAGGCGAAGCTGCCAAAGGTAGTAGCCACACCTCTCTGAAGATAGATCACACCAGCCTCAATGCCCTCCAGATTGGATACAATTGCCGTGCCGGAGGGATCTACCACGTTGTAGCAGCCGGTAATAAGAATGGTAAGCGCCGTCAGCGTACACACCAGCAGCGTATCCACAAATACCGCAAGCACCTGCACCAGACCTTGCTGCGCCGGATGCTCCACTTCCGCTGCGCCTGCCGCAAATGTGCCGGAGCCCTGTCCTGCTTCATTGGAGAAAACGCCTCTTTTGATACCCATGGAGACGGCCGCCCCCGCCATACCGCCAAATCCGGCCTGAAGCTTCCATGCAGATCTGAAGATCAATGCAAAGACTCCCGGAAGTGTCGCAATATGCGTCAGAATCACGGCACCGCTGGCCAGAATGAAGATAATGGTCATGGCCGGCACCAATCTGTTGGCAAAAGCGGCAATGCTTTTGATCCCGCCGAAAACCACGATGATAAACACAAGCGCTACAATCAGAGAGCTGATCATTCTGGACAGCCCAAAGGTTTCCTGGGCGGCATCCACCAGCGCTGAGGTGTTGGCCAGATACATGCAGAAGCCAGAGGAGCAAATGCCGAAGACAGCATACAGACCGGCCAGCCACTTGCAGTTCAATCCCTTTTCGATATAAAAGGTGGTCCCGCCGCGGTATTCCATTCCGTTTGGATCCTTTGTTTTATAAATCTGTGCGAGCGTGCATTCTGCAAATGAAGTTGCGCCTCCGATCAGGGCTGCCGCCCACATCCAGAAAATTGCCCCCGGTCCGCCGAAGCAAATCGCCGTAGCCACACCGGCCATATTCCCGGTTCCTACTCTTCCTCCCACAGAAACAAAAAAAGATGCCAATGAAGAAATCCCTACATCCTTGCTGCCGCCCTTTACCGAATGAAACATATCCTTCAGTCTTCTGAACTGAACCCCCTTCGTTCCCACAGTAAACAACAGTCCGACCCCAATGATCAGCACCACCATGGGCGTCGCCCAAAGCATTCCCGCCATTTTTCCTGTTAACTCCAGCATTTCTCTCCTCTCCCTGCCTGCATCCTCTCTTCATGGAGAATGCACCTGCAGCATGCCTTGTCCGGTAAATGTTACGAATACTCCCTTGTTCTCAGTGTAAGGATCTGATAGTCTTGCGTAAAGCGACAAAAAATCGTGTGATCATTGACATTCTCGCAACAACCAAGCAACAGAAAGGTCGGGATTTTTATGGATACCAGAAAATGTATTGTACTGCTCTCCGTACTGGACAAGCTGAATATCACTGAAGCCGCCAAGAGCCTTGGCTATACCCCCTCGGGTGTTTCCAGAATCATTGAAGCCATGGAAAAGGAACTGGGCTTTCCGCTGCTGATCCGCTCCCACGATGGTGTGCGGCCCACCACAGAATGCCGTTCTCTCCTCTTTCTTTTTCGTGAGCTGGCGGCTCTCGATAAATATCTGGCCGAATCGGCGCGAAACATCAGCGGTCTGAAGCAGGGAAAAATTCGCATCGGGACGGCCTATACAGCTTATATTCCGACTTTGTTTCGCACCATTCAGGCTTTCAAAACGGATTATCCGGAGATAGACATTCAGATCCATGAAGGACTCAGCGCAGAGCTTATTGACAAGCTTCTGGTCAATGAGTTGGACCTCTGCCTCTGCAGCAGCTGCCCCGGCAGTTACGAATGGATTCCGCTTTTTTCTGATCCTATGACTGTGATGGTCAGCCCTGACCATCCTCTCGCGAAGACAGGACACTATCCCATCAAGCGGCTGGAGACGGATCCCTTCATCGACTTTTGTCCTGGTGCAGATACGGATGGAAAACGACTGCTGCAGAAATACCATATCAAGCCAAACAGCCGCTTCACTGCGACGTCAAACCAGTCCGCCTACCTCATGGTAAAGGCCGGCCTGGGCGTGTCTCTGACCAATGCCCTGCATGCCAGGGCCTGGTCTGACGGCATAGTCAGCCTCCTTACCGATCCGGAGGTCCCGATTTCCATCGGCATCGCTGTCATTAATCGGCAATACCTGTCGCCCTCCGTCCGCCTTTTTCTGGATCAATTTACAGCGAACCTCACCAGGGAAGGAATCGGATGATGCCATATAACTGTTCCCGCAAAGAAAGCCTGCCGGTCCTCTTTTTGAGGATCGGCAGACTTCGTTTCTACAGTGCATTCGCTTTTTTTTCATTGGCTTTCGGATTTACAGCAGCATCCTTTTTCTTCACGGAAGGAAGCTCTGTCCAGCCGTTCACATTACATTCCTTCGCCAGCTCACTTGCATTCATCAATTTCCGCTTGGCTTCCACGCGCTTATCGATAAAAGCCGGCATATGGAGATCATCACGCGCCTTCATTTCTTTGACCACCTGGAATTTCATGGTATCCTTAACGCATTTTACGATGTCGTCAGCCGCCGCCAGACGCGTTTTTGCCGTCGAAGAACCCCAGGAATGCTTTCCGCGTTTCTCTGTTCCGTAGGCCTCGGCAGTCTTCTCTATGTTCTCGAGAAGATCGAACACTTCCTTGTGAGACTTCTTCCGCAGCCCCTCAAAAAAGCTCGACTCACCTCCCTTTGCCTGCAGCAGCGTCTGGTACATCGTCTTGTAGCTCTCACTGCTCTTGTTCCACATGGATTTTGTATTGGTTTCCACCAGCTTGTCCATGCTGGTCTGCAGCTGCTGTCCGAGCTTTTCCAGGGCAAATATATAAGAGTCGCCATAGAAGTGATCAAATGTCGAGAATTCCTGCTTCTCTGCGGGCTGCTCCAATGCCGGCTGCTCCTCTGCAGGCTGCTCCAATGCTGGTTTATTTTCATTTTGAATTTCAGGCTCAGGAAGCTCCATTTCCTCCTCTGCCTTCGGATGTCTCTCCTCCTTCTTGCGATGCCACTCTCCCAGGCTCATACTGTACTCAAACGATGAACGATCAAAATCCATCCTTCCTTTTTCATTCACAACATAATCATCCAGTTCGATTCCGTAAGCCGCGAGTTTTTCAATCTCGTCATGACCATCCTCCAGAATGTGCGCCAGATTTTCTGTTATCTCAAAGGCCTTCTTATCCTTGTCGGAAACATGCGGCTTCGATGCCGTATGTTTTCTCCAGTAAAGATACAGTGTGTCCGAAACAGCACCAAAGTCATGCGCAACCAGAGAGAGATTCTGCCTCTTCTTTATCATCGGATCCATAGAAAACTGATTCTGGTCCGCATTGATTTCCAGCTGGTCGCAGACTTCGTCAATCAGCTCGTCCATTTTTCCTTTGGAATCACTATGCCGCAATGCCGTAAAGGCCTTCATTTCCTGCTGAAATTTTTCATCAAGCTCTTGAAGCTGCGTCATGGTGTCTCTGAATCTTATATACTTAGTCACCTCCGGATGAATGACACCATGCTTCTGCGTCTGCAGCTTATAACTGGCCATGGCAACTGAGATATTATATTGATCTGTTCCGCTGTAGCCAAGCATCTTCCCGGATGCCTCAAAATTCGAAATCAGCTCATTCGCTGCCGTCTTCACAGACTCCTCAGGAACACTTTGCAGATCCGGTTCTTTGCCGTGACTGGCGGTGTAATCCCCGATAATGGCTTCCGTGCATTCCTTCGTCCATTGCACTTTGCCGGCATCTGCAAATTTCTTGATCGCCGCGATCAGTGTCAGCTGATCCTCCTCACTTTCGCATTCCCGCAGCCGGTCATTGAAATACCGGTATGCGGCATGCGTTCCCTGAAATTCCAGCTCCTGCGAAAAAGCCTCGAGGGCAGCGTCTTTATCCGCAGATTCATGCACATGAATGGGCTTACGCTTATACTGGGCATCCTCCTGCACCGCTTCTTCATATTCCTCTGCATTTTCATGCATTTCCAGCGGCACCACCTCCAGCATGTCCGCCAGTGCCTTCATATTCTCTGCCCAGTTTTCACCGTTTTCGATCTGTGTCAGCAGCGTTTCTGCCTGCGCCAGCTCCTTCTCCGTCAGACGGAAGGTATTCTGGGGCTGCTTCAGACTGTTCATGATCTCGTTCTTATAATTTTTCTTCGGCATAATGCTTACCTCTCTTATCCGCAACAATTTTTATTTGATGGTCACAGTCTAGCACACGAAAAGACACAAATGAGACACATTCTAACATTATTATGCAGCTTTTTTCTATTCATCAGTACAGCATTGTTCCGTTGTCTGCAAAATAATGTGTGGCATTGTCAATGGTGGCGAAGCCGGTCACCATGCCGCCGTCGGCTCCGAGATAATACCAGGTGCCGTTCAGGTTGAGCCAGCCTGTAGACATCCAGCCGTTGCTGTCAAAATAGTACCAGCGACTGTTGATCAGCTCCCAGTTGTTTGTGGTATAGGAGCCGTTGGCATGCGGATACCACCAGCGTCCGCTGCCGTCCTTCGCCTGGGTCCAGACGCCCGTCTGCTGTGTCGGCCCCACGCTGTTCACTGTGGTGCCCGCAGTGGTGTTGCTTGTGGTCTTGTATACCACATACTCAGAGGACTCCTCATAGCTGGTCCAGCCATTGCTTTCCTTGCCGCGAACCTTGAAGTAGTACTCACCCTCCTTGCTCAGCTCGTTGGCGAAGCTGACATTGTTCTTGCCGCCGGTCACCTTCTTTGTGGTTACCACCTGTCCGTTCCGATACAGCACTACGGAGAACTGCTTCAGATTTCCGCTGTAGCTCCACTTCGCCTTCTTGCCCTCCCAGTAAGCCGACTTGATGGTTCCCTGTACGGTGTTCGTGGTCTTTTTTGTGCTCGTGCTTGTGTTGGCACTGGATTTACTGTTCAGATATTCCGAAATCGCATCCGACATAGCGATTTCATAAGCATCCTGCGGTGTCATATCGCCCCAGTCCTCGCCGTTGGCGATGGCTTCATTATACTCCTGCTCAATCCGGTCTGAAATCTCCTGGGAGGTTCTCGCATACCAGGTATCATATTCGTCCGCAAAAGCCGGAACACTCATCAGCATTGCCGCTGCCGCCATTACCATTGCTACTCTCTTTAATTTCATATTAAGCTCCTTCCGGGTCAGTGCCCTTCATCACTGATTCTGCGACTATAGTATACCATCTGCAGACACAAAAAGGACACACTTTTGCGTGTGTCCCTCGTTTTTTCAGATTCCTTATGCCAATGTCTTCGGCCCGAAGGCCGGGCACCGCCCTCCTTACTGGATGGTGATGTACTTATGCTCAGGCTGCTTCGGCTGCATATCCTTCTTCGGTACCACCAGCTTCAGCACACCGTCATTGAAGGATGCCTTGATGTCCTCCTCCTTCAGCGCATCACCCACATAGAAGCTACGGCTTACCGAACCGGTGTAACGCTCGCGGCGGATCACTCTGCCGTTCTTGTCCTTCTCATCGTTGTTCTGGGTCTGGGCTGCGGTGATGTTCAGATAACCATCCTTCAGCTCCAGCTGCAGGTTATCCTTGCTGTAGCCCGGAAGCTCTACGTCCAGCTCATAGCTGTCGGAGGTTTCCACAATATCGGTTCTCATAAGACCGCTCTGGTTCTTGCTTCTCTGATTTGCTGCATAGCAGTCATTAAAGAAATCTTCCATCAGTCCATCATTGAAAATACTCGGCATATACAACATAATTCATTCCTCCTTATAGTGTTCCGCGGCGCTTGCCGCCGGTTTATGTCTTTCGAATCCCTTGGGCTCCGAAGCCTTTTTTTCTTTACATCCCGTATTATAGCACGGTTGTTAGCACTGTCAAGCGTTGAGTGCTAATGTTTTTTGTGAAGTTTTTGTGTCCCTGAAGCGCACAAAAAGGCACCGCGCCCAGCTTACGCAGGACCCGGTGCCGATGCTTCTTCTCGTATTTTGCTTTTCTTACTTCGTCAGCTCTGCTGCGAGCGCATCCAGCTGCGCCCGGGAAGCATCATTCAGCGTGGAGCGAATCGTCACCACCGGCTCCACCATCTCGATGCTCTTGAAGGTCTCCACAATGGCCTTCATCTGCTTTGCCGCCATCGGCGCCCAGCTGCCGTTCTCCACGAAGGCCACCTTGCGCTTCTGGTAGGACTTGGACTTCAGGTGATGCAGGAAATCCTCCATCGGCGGGAAAATACCGCCGTCATAGGTGCAGGCGCAGAGCACCAGCCGATCGTAGCGGAAAGCATCCTCCACCGCCTCGGCCATATCGTCCCGGCAGAGATCCGTAAAGGCCACCTTTACGCCGGTCGCCCGCAGCTTCTCCGCAAGCTCCTCCGCTGCTGCCTTGGTGTTGCCGTGAATGGAGGCGCAGGCCACCAGAATGCCGGCATCCTCCGGCTCGTAGCTGCTCCATACCTTGTACTTGTCGATATAGTAGCCGAGGTTCTCCTTCAGAATCGGTCCGTGCAGCGGGCAGATGATCTGAATGTCCAGACCGGCTGCCTTCTTCAGCACCGCCTGTACCTGCGCACCGTACTTGCCGACGATATTAAAGTAGTAGCGTCTCGCCTCGCAGGCCCAGTCCTCGTCCGTATCCAGGGCACCGAACTTGCCGAAGCCGTCGGCAGAGAACAGCACCTTGTCCGTGGACTCATACTCCATCATCACCTCCGGCCAGTGCACCATCGGCGCCATGACGAAGTGAAGCTCATGCTTTCCGAGAGACAGGCTGTCGCCCTCTGCCACCACCAGCTTCCGATCCGTGAGATCCAGATCGAAGAACTGCGCCATCATGGGGAAGGTCTTCGCATTGCCCACAATAGTCATCTCGGGATAGGCCTCTGCCACCCGCTGAATGTTGGAGGCATGATCCGGCTCCATGTGCGAAACCACCAGGTAATCCGGCTTCCGCTCTCCCAGCACCTCCCGAAGGTTCGCGAACCACTGCTCCGTTACCCGGGCATCCGCCGTATCCATAATGGCGATCTTCTCATCCATGATCACATAGGAGTTATAGGATACCCCATTGGGCACCACATACTGACTCTCAAAAAGATCAATGTCCTTGTCATCCACGCCGATATAAAAAATGCCATCTGTAATCTTCTTATCCATTTCAGCATCCTCCTGATTTTCTGCCGCAGAATGCGGCCATGCATCACCTATTCACGCATTTCAGTATAGCCGAGTTCACAGAAAAATTCAATATCAAAAATAGTAATTATTATTGTTTTTTGCCTTCGCCAGCAAAGTATTCCTTCGTGAGCTTCGCTACCGTACCGGAAAGCAGCAGAAGTGCAATCAGGTTCGGGATACTCATGAGTCCGTTAAAGGTATCCGCAATGTCCCAGAGCAGCCCGAGATCCACCGTGGCGCCCAGAATGCAGACAAAGGAATAGGCCACGAAGAAGGGCTTCACCACCTTGCTGCGGAAGAGGAATTCCACGCAGCGGGAACCGTAGAGACCCCAGCCGATAATCGTGGAGAAGGCGAAGCAGCACAGAGAAACAGCCGTAAAGATCGTCGCCCAGCTGCCGTAGGTCACCGTAAAGCCGGAAATGGTCAGCTCCGCACCGGCTGCCTGCCCGTAATTCACTGCCGTACCGCTGCAGAGGATGACCATCGCGGTCAGCGTGCAGATCACAATGGTATCCGCAAAGACCTCGAAAATACCGGACAGTCCCTGCTTCACCGGCTTCTTCGTCTCCGCGCAGGCATGGGCGATGGAGCCGGTACCGAGGCCGGCTTCATTGGAGAAGATACCGCGGGAAACGCCCTTCTGCATGCTGATGAAAATGCTGCCGATCATACCGCCCGTGAAGGCCCGGGGATCGAAGGCCCCGGCAATAACAGAGAGCAGCACCTGCGGCAGCCGGGGCAGATTCATGAGAATCACACCGAGGGCCAGCACCACATAGAAAAGGGCCATGAAGGGCACGAGCTTCGCCGTCACGCTGCCGATCCGCTTGATGCCGCCCAGCAGCACCAGGGCCACCAGCATGGCACAGATGATGCCGATCACGAGATTCACAGAGGAAAGCTGTGAGCTGTTCATCAGCCCGTATTCGAGAGCCGCCGTATCAATGGCTGTCACAATGGTATTGACCTGAGTGGCATTTCCCGTGCCGAATACCGTCAGCGCACCGAAGAGGGCATAGAGCACTGCCAGGAACTGCCAGTTTTTGCCGAGTCCGTTTTTGATATAGTACATGGGACCGCCGACCCACTCTCCGGCTTCGTTCTTTTCCCGGTAGAGGATGGCCAGGGTCACCTCCGCAAACTTGGTGCACATGCCGAGCAGCGCCGAGCACCACATCCAGAACACGGCGCCCGGGCCGCCGATGGCGATGGCGCCCGCTACGCCGGCAATGTTGCCGGTGCCCACTGTACCGGCAAGCGCCGTACAAACCGCCTCAAAGGGCGTCATGGAGCCGTCCGTGGACTCCTTCTTCCGGAACATCCGCCCGATGGTGGTCTTCATCACATAGGGGAAGCGCCGGATCTGCAGAAAGCCTGTGCGGATACTGAGCCACAGGCCCACACCAATGATGCATACCATCGCCGGGACGCCCCAGATAAAACTGTTGACCGCCTGGTTGACGGCTGTAATCATTTCAATCATAAATTCTGTTTCTCCAGTCTAAATTTACTTTTTCGGGAAGGAACTGTACTGCTGTCCCGTGGTGAGCTGATAGCCCCGGTACTGCACGAGCTCTGACACTGTCACCAGCTGGAAGCCTTGCTGCACAAGCGCCGGAATGATGGTTGCCTGGGCCTCCGCCGTGGATGCCCAGATCTCGTGCATCAGGACAATGTCGCCGTCCTTCACCTTGCCCACCACAGCCTCAGCTGTCTTCTGGGCGCTCTTGGTCTTCCAGTCCAGAGTATCGATGGACCAGTAGATCATAGGCATGTTCACATTGCTCCGCACCGTGCTGGTGATGTTGCCGCCGGGCAGACGGCACAATGTCGGCGTCACGCCGCTCACTGCCGCAATGGCTTCATTACACTTGGAAATCTCTGCCCGGATGGCCTCTGCGCCCAGCTTGTTGTAATAGCTGTGATCATAGGAGTGGTTGGCCACCTCCATGCCGTCCTGCACCATCCGCTTCACCTCAGCCGCATTCTTGGACACCCGGTTTCCCACCAGAAAGAATGTCGCTCTGCCGTTGTACTGCTCCAAAATGTCCATGATCCGGTTGCCCTTCGCGCTGTCCGGACCGTCGTCATAGGTCAGTGCCACCATGGGCTTCGTGAGATCCAGCTGTCGGCCGTTGCTCATCACGATATTGCTGTTTTCTGTGCCGGCTGCCGTGCTCTCCGTTGCGGCCGCTGCCGTTTCCTGGCTTGCACTCTGCGTCGAGCTCTCTGCGGCAGCGCTGCTCTCTGTGGTCTGACTGCCGCCGTCTGTGGGCTGCGCCGCCGTTTCCACGCCGTTCGTCACCTGCTCGCCGCTGGGAGCTGCCGTGCCGTCCGGTGCTGCCTGTCCCGCCTGCACCGTTACCTTTTCACCGCTGTCACTGGTCCAGACCGCTTCTCCGGGGCCTGTCCGCTCATAGGTCCAGCCCGCCAGTGCCTCTGTTGACAGCATTACACACAGGAGCCCTGCCACAAGCCCCTTCGCCAGTTTTCTTCTCATTTCCTATACTCCTCTCTCTATCGCTTCCCGATGGCAAAGCAGGCCACCGCGCTGGCCGCCGCCACATTCAGGGAATCCACGCCGTGATACATGTGGATCTTCACGGTATGATCACAGGCCGCTATGGTTTCCGGCAGCAAGCCTTCCCCCTCGGTGCCGAGGATCAGTGCGAGCCTCTCCGTTTCCCGAAGCCGCGGGTCCTCTATGCCAATGCTGTCGTCCCGCAGTGC